>CAYUPA010000099.1:0-6582 GCA_964446565.1 uncultured Lachnospiraceae bacterium | reverse complement strand
AAGCGTCGCGCCCACGCTGTTATGCTGGATATCCTCAAGCCGAACCGGCAGCGCGCCGCCCGTAATATCGGAGGCGAGGCTCTTGGCCTCCTCTTCGCTGTCAATGCCCGTAATAATCGCCGTACCGTCGGTAATCTGCGAATTGACCATCGGCATGCTGCAGACCGTTTCGTCCAGACGGATCGCGATGTATTTGTTCATATAGGTCTCCGTCGCGTCAGAAAAAGCCTGCCGGCCTGTGTCGTTCATCTCCAGACGGACATAGGGTCCGGTTTCGCCGCTGTCGTCATACTGCCCGTACTGATATGTAGCGTTCGCCACATCCGTGCCGGAGAGCACAACCTCGGCCTTGCCGGCTTCGACGGCGTCCGTCAGAATCTCCGGATACATGGTCGCCGCGTAGGGCGGATACTGTTCCATGAAGGTGACGGCTTCGTCATGGATCGCGTCCTCGTCGGCGTCTTCCTTCTCAGCGTCGTCCATCGAATCGAGCGCGTCCGCGACGTACTTCTGATAATACGTCTCCATGAAGTCCTTATCGTCAAGAAGCTCCGACCAGTCCACGCCGACGAAGGTCAGCATCGCGGTCCGGCCGATCTCCTCGACCGCCTCGTTCGGGTCCTTCACGCCGGGAATATCCACACGAATCCGGTCGGTTCCGTCGATCGCGGCCGTCGCCTCCGTATAGCCCTTGGCATCCAGCCGGCGCTGAATCACCGCCAGGGCGCCGTCCATCTCCTCCGCCGACGGATTTGATCCCTCCTCCGCCTGATAGACGATGCTGACGCCGCCGGCAAGATCGAGCCCGAGGTTAATGTTGGAAATCCCGAGACGGACGTTGTCGCCGACGCCGACATACGACAGCACGCAAAGCGCTGCCGTAGCAATCAAAAGGAGAAGCAGAATGAAAACATTCTTCATACGACCCATTGATTTTCCTCCTCACTTGTGTCCGAAATCAATATTCCTTATTATAGCGACTCGGCTTCGGACTTGTCAACCTTAAGCCGTCATATTTGCGCGCGGGTTCGTCATTTCCTCCGCCGCATCCTGCGCATTATCCCCGCTTTTGGCCGCCTGCAGCATGATCGCACATTCGATGCGTTTGCGCTCCATCTCGCAGCCGATCTCGTAATTTCCGTTCAGGTCCCCGGCAAACTGCCACGCGTTCGCCGCGCAGCCGCCGCTGCAGTAGAACCGGGCCCAGCAGTCCCGGCAGCCGGGTTTCGCATAGACAGTGACGTTCTTAAAACGGTTGTACAAATCCCATCGCTCAATGCCGGTATCCACGCTTCCCATCCGGAAGTCCTCCTGACCGACGAACTGGTGACAGGGATAGAGCCCTCCGTTCGGGTGGACCGCCAAATACTCGCAGCCGGAGCCGCAGCCGCTCAGTCGCTTGATAAGGCAGGGGCCCTGACTTAAATCCATCATGTAGTGGAAAAACACAAAGCCCCGGCCTTCCCGTTCCCGCACCCGCATTTCATGCGCGAGCGTCTCGTATTCGGCGAAAATCCGCGGCAGATGTTCTCTGCGAATTGCGTACGGCTCCGACGGATCCGCGACGACCGGTTCGATGGAAATCTGTTTGAATCCAAGGTCCGCAAGGTGCAGCACATCTTTGGAAAAATCCAGATTTTGGGAGGTAAAAGTGCCTCTTACATAGTATCGCGTCTGGTTCCGAAGTTCCGCCATCCGCCTGAATTTCGGAAGAACGAGGTCATAGGAGCCCTTTCCGTTCGCCGTCCTGCGCATCGCGTCATGGACGCTCTTCCTTCCGTCGATGGACAGGACCACGTTGTCCATCGTGTCGTTCAGATACCGCATCGTCTCTTCATTTAAGAGGACGCCGTTCGTGGTCAGCGTAAAACGGAAATGCTTATGGAACGGCTCTTCCAGAGACCGTCCATATTCCACAAGGCGCCTGACCACATCTAAATTCATCAGCGGTTCCCCGCCGAAGAAATCCACCTCGAGGTTTCTGCGGGACCCGGAAGCCCGGACGAGAAAATCGAGAGCCTTCTTTCCGGTTTCAAACGACATGAGCTCGCGCTGTCCGTGATAGTCTCCCTCTTCCGCGAAGCAGTACCGGCACCGCAGATTGCAGTCATGGGCAACGTGCAGGCACAGCGCCTTGACCACGGTCTCCCGCCTTGCGGCCATTTCGGCCGCCGCCTCGTACGGGTCCTCCGAAAAGAGCAGCCCATCCGCGGTCAGCGCCTCGATCTCCGAAAGCGCTTCCTGCATCTCTTCTTTCGAATACCGGTCTTCAAGCGGACGCAGACAGTCAAAACGCGCACGCTTCGCCTCCTCGTACCCTGTTTCGTCAAGCGCCCTGATCATCTCATAGATCATATCGTCCACCACGTGCACGGCGCCGCTGTTGGTATCGAGTACGATGCAAAATTCCTCCAGTTTATACTGATGAATCATCGATCCTGGTCTCCCCGTCGTTAAATAAGCAGCGGGAAATCCCGCTGCTTATCGTCGTTCTCACTGTGTCCGAAGATCTACTTACGGACAACGCCTCCGGACAGCTTCACGCTTTCACAGGTCGGGTTGCCTACGGTGCAGGAAGTTTTGCAGGCCGACTGACAGGAGGTCTGGCATTCGCCGCAGCCGCCGTACTTCAGGCTCTTCTTCAAAACGGAACCATTCAGGGTCTTGATCCTTTTCATATCGTTCGTCCTTTCATGCCGCTGTTGTTTATCGACGGTCCTATTGTATCATTCCGCCTTCCCCTTGTCAATCGTCTTTTCCGAGGAGGATACGCGCAATCGAAAGAACGCGGCACAGCTTTCGCCATGCCGCGCCCAAAATCGTTCCTGCCTTTGTGTATTCTGTTTCTTACATTCGTAGACGAGACACTGGTCTATGTATATAGGAAACGAACCTGCCGGCCTTACAGCTTCACAACATTGCTGGCCTGCGGTCCCTTCGGTCCCTGTTCGATATCGAACTCAACCCGCTGTCCTTCCTCCAGGGTCTTATATCCCTCACCCTGAATCGCGGTAAAATGCACAAAAACATCATCAGCGCCTTCGACAGAGATAAATCCAAAACCCTTCTTGGCATCGAACCACTTGACAACTCCTGTTTTCATGAAACTAACCTCCAAAGATAAAATGCTCACGGGCGATTCTGCGAACCTCCCGATAGGATGGTTTAAGAATATCATACATGCATAATATTGTCAAGATTTTCATAGTATAATTTTGTGCATATTACAGTGTTTTTCTTTTATCTTACGATTTTTCACGGCATTCTTCATAAAACAGCCGCGGTTTATTTCCGGCACTGTATTATTTTTCTTTGCTGTTTCCTTACAGCTCCTTCCTGACATTCCGGGCCGCCTGAACAAGATTTTTAAGGCTTGCCGCCGTTTCCGCCCACTCTCTGGTCTTAAGGCCGCAGTCCGGGTTGACCCACAGATTCTCTTTGGGGATTTTTTCGAGCATCCGTTTTATCTCATTTTCAATTTCCCCCGCGCCGGGAACCCTTGGAGAATGAATGTCATATACCCCCGGGCCGACTTCGGTTTCAAATCCATTTTTCACCAGCGAGTCAAGGATATTCAGTTTCGAGCGCGATGCCTCAAACGTAATGACATCCGCGTCCATCGCGTCGATGGAAGGGATGATGTCCTCAAATTCGCTGTAACACATATGGGTGTGGACCTGCGTCTCCGGCTTTACTTTCGCATGGCAGAGCCGGAAAGCCCGAATGGCAAAATCAAGGTACTCCGTGTGCCGGTCCGCCCGGCGCAGAGGGAGCTTTTCGCGAAGCGCCGCCTCGTCAATCTGTATAATCCGGATTCCGGCTTCTTCCAGTTCCAGCACCTCGTCGCGGATTGCCAGTCCAATCTGGTACATCATATCCTTTAAGGAAATATCCTCACGCGGGAAGGACCAGTTCAGGATCGTCACAGGC
Organism: uncultured Lachnospiraceae bacterium; assembly: GCA_964446565.1. Lineage (GTDB taxonomy): Bacteria > Bacillota > Clostridia > Lachnospirales > Bianqueaceae > CAYUPA01. Next base: position 2,652 of record CAYUPA010000099.1, on the reverse strand, counting down.
CCTGTCAGCATCCCCTTAACGGGTTTTTCGGTCAGCGAGTTCGCATATCGGATATAATCCGCGGTAATGGATTTCTCTCTTCTGATGTCTCCGAATACAATCGGAGGTTTCACGCCTCTTGTCCCGTAGGACTGAACCCACGCGTTTTTGGTAAAGACAAAACCTTTCAGATTCTCTCCGAAGAACTCGACCATGTCATTACGCTCAAACTCACCGTGAACCAGAACATCGAGGCCGATTTCATCCTGCCATTCAACGCACTGTTTAATAAACTTCTTCACATTGTTCCTGTATTCTTCTTCGCTGATTTCTCCTTTTCTGAAACGGGCGCGGTTTTCCTTTACCTCCCTGGTCTGCGGGAAGGAGCCGATGGTTGTCGTCGGCAGCAGCGGCAGACGTAAGAGTTTCCGCTGCAGGTTCTGACGCTCTTTGCGGGGCATTTTTCTTGTGAAATCTTCTTCGGTAAGCGCACTGACCCTTGACTGAACCTCGGCATCAGAACGCACGGAATTTTCCGAAAATAATTTCTGATTCGCGATAAAGACTTCATCCTGCTCATAATCGTCAAGTTCGATCAGGCGGCAAAGTTCACGCAGTTCATCAAGCTTTTCACAGGCAAAAGCAAAATGGCGAATGATTTCATCCGGAATCTGCGGCTCGTTTTTTACGGTATACGGCACATGGAGCAGAGAACATGAGGTGCTCAGAACAATCGAAATTCCCGCCCGCTTACATTCCGCAAGCTCCCTTAACACCCTGCCGTAATCGCATCTCCATATATTTTTTCCGTTAACAAGGCCTGCAAAAAGTATTTTATCCGATGGGAATCCGTATTCTGACACCAGTTTTGCCGTTTGTTTTCCTTCAATAAAGTCCAGCCCGATTCCGTCGAACGGAAGCGCGCAGATATCGCGGTAGCAGTCCCTGATATCGCCGAAATACGTCTGCAGAAGGACTTTAACCGAGTGTTTATGCGAGAGGATTTTATCATAAAGCGAACGGAAAAGACGGATATCTTCATCCGTTAAATCCATGACGAGACAGGGCTCATCGATTTGCAGCCACTCCACGTTTTCCGAAGAGCAGATCTCCAAAATTTCGGAATACGCCTCGGCGGCAGCGTCGATATAGACAGATAGTTCCCTCGCGCTTTTTGAGAGTTTCAAAAACGTAAACGGACCGATTACTACGGGCTTCGTGAGGATGCCAAGGTCCCTTGCCTGCTTAAATCCGTCCAGAAAAGAAGGATTCCTCAGATGTATCCGCGTACCTTCCTCAATCTCAGGCACAAGATAATGGTAGTTCGTGTTGAACCACTTTCGCATTGTCAGCGCAGTCACATCGCCCTCTGATCCCTGATACCCTCTTGCCATCGCAAAATATGCAGAAACATCGTCAAGTCCCAGGCCGCTGTATTTTTGAGGGATCACATTCAGCATGAATGCCGTATCGAGCATCCCGTCGTAAAGCGAAAAATCGCCCGACGGAATGAATGCGGCGCCCGCATCCTTCTGCATTTTCCACTGACTTTCGCGAAGCGGGCGCAAAAGGCGGAGCAGGTCCTCAGAGCTGATTTCCGAGCGAAAATAACGTTCTGTGGCAAATTTCAATTCCCGCCGGATCCCGATTCGGGGAAAGCCGATAACTGAATATTGCATATCTTTCTCCTTTCAAGCTATATGCACGTCATTCTTTTTGTTCAATTATACTTTCCCGAAATTATCTGTAAAATACGAAAAAACAGCGGTTTGATATAGTCTGAGCCTATATCAGGACGGACACAAACTGTTTTCAGCTACCGCACTCCTTCGTTTGCGGTCCTTGCTTTCAGGCGTTTTATATATAGATTTCCCAATCGGTTCGGACGCATTTCCCTATGCGTTATGTAGCCGATCTCCATATAGTCGTCTACCTCAAGGGGAATGGCTATGATATTCGTCCCGTTTAATTCCCCGCTGATCACGCCGCTGCAGATTGTATAGCCGTCAAGCCCGATCAGCAGATTAAAAAGCGTCGCCCTGTCCCGCACCAGAATGTTTTTCTTCCGTTCCAGCGTGCTTTGAATCTCCTCTGAAAAATAGAAGGAATTGTGTTCTCCCTGTTCATAGGAAAGTCTTGGATAGGGAGCAAGATCGTCCAGTGTCACGGACGCGCTGTTCGCAAGAGGGCTTCCCTTTCCGACAAAAACATGCGGCCTTGCCCTAAACAGCCTGTCAAACCTGAGATCATGCGCGCGGATTGTTTTTCGAAGCACCGTCTCATTATCCCGATTCAGATACAGGACACCTACCTGACTTCGCAATTTCGCCACATCTTCGATAATTTCATAGGTCTGTGTCTCACGGAGCCTGAAATCGTATTCATCCCCGCCGTAATCGCGCAGCAAATCCACAAAGGCCTCCACCGCGAAAGAATAATGCTGCGTAGAGACGCAAAAATCCAGCTTCCGCCGATGCCCGCCTTTATACCTTTCTTCCATCAGACTGAACTGCTCCACCGTTTGGCGGGCGTATGCCAGGAGTTCCTCGCCTTCCTGCGAAACGATGATCCCTTTGCTTGTGCGGTTAAAGATGGTGATGCCAAGCTCGTTTTTCAGGTCTTTAATTGCGCTCGTCAGGCTTGGCTGCGCAATATAAAGTTCGTCCGCAGCCC
>CAYUPA010000098.1:1833-6590 GCA_964446565.1 uncultured Lachnospiraceae bacterium | reverse complement strand
TCCACCCCCGGCAGAAACCATTCCGCCGCCTTATAATGCGCCATCGTCTCGATCACGACGATATCCACCTTGAAGGCCGACTGGATCAGCTTCTCGCCGTAGCCGGTCGCGCAGGCGCCCGCGATATAGGCCTCCTTCGGCATCTTCGCGTAAATATCTTCGAGAATCGCCTTCACCTTCCGGACCGGGCTTCCCTCGTTGCCGCCGTAGCTGGTATAGACCACGCGCTTCTGCGGATCGAGGACTACAGCCTTCGTCGTCGTCGATCCGGCGTCGATCCCGACAAAAACAGGCCCCCTGCAGTCTTCAAAGGAGCCGCGGCTGACTTTCGCCTTCGCGTGGCGCTCCGCGAAGGCCTCATACTCTTCCCTGTCCGCAAAAAGCGGTTCGAGCCTCCGAATCTCCCGCTCCGGCGTCTTACTGAGATTTCGCGTCCGCTCCCGGATTTCGTTAAACGAAACCGGCTCTGAATCAAAGGACGCAAGCGCCGCCCCCATCGCGACAAAAAGCTGCGAATGGTCCGGTACGATCGCCTGTTCCGCGCTCAGATGAAGCGTCTCGATAAACCGCCTGCGGAGTTCCGGCATAAAATACAGCGGGCCGCCCAGAAACGCGACGTTGCCGCGGATCGGCTTGCCGCAGGCAAGGCCCGCGATCGTCTGATTGACAACCGCCTGAAAAATCGAGGCGGCGATATCCTCCCGCGGCGCTCCCTCGTTGATCAGCGGCTGAATGTCCGTTTTCGCGAAAACGCCGCAGCGCGCCGCGATCGGATAGATTACCTTCGCCTCTTTCGCAAGCTCGTTCAATCCGTCCGCGTCCGTCGTCAAAAGCGTCGCCATCTGATCGATAAACGCGCCGGTCCCGCCTGCGCAGGTGCCGTTCATGCGCTGCTCGATCGACTGTCCGAAATATGTAATTTTCGCGTCCTCGCCGCCCAGCTCGATGGCGACGTCCGTCTGCGGAATGAACTCCTCCACGGTCCGGGTCGACGCGATCACCTCCTGTACAAAGGGGATCTGAAGCCATTTTGAAACCGAAAGCCCGCCGGACCCTGTAATCCGCATTGTGACCTTCCGGTCCTTCAGGCCCGCGGCGTAAGCCCTTTCGACGGTTTCCTGTATCGTTTCCTTAATATTCGCATAGTGTCGCGTATATTCTTCATAAATCAGTGTTTTTTCTGAATTGAGAACTGCGATCTTAACCGTGGTTGAGCCAACATCCAGACCGACATGCCAGATTTCACTCATCCCGCTACCGCCCTCCTGTCTAAAAGGTAAAACTGTGCGTCTTTTAATATTTTACAAACGCAGCGTCCTTTTGTCAACCGTAAAAACGATTGCATTTCCGCCCGAAAAAAGCTATAATAGAACGACGCTGAGACAATTTCTCCGCCTTTTTAAGGAGGTATTTATGGTTTCCTACGCCGTAGACGATGTAAAACAGTTCATGAACCAGCTGCTTCGTTCGCCGCTCTTCGACGAGTGGGAGTTCCGGGAGGCGAAGCTTTACACGCTGTGCCGCTATACGATAAACGGCCTGCTCAACCCCGCCTACATCACGGAGGAGGAACGGGCGGAACAGGAATCGGCCTATCCGAAATGGCAGGCGATGCGAAAGGCTCTTACCGGTCTTGTCAGGGGAAAGCGGCCCCCGTCCCTGTTTCAGGTCGTGCTCGCCTATCCCCTCCCGCTGATTCAGGACGTCCCCTTAGGCCACGTCGAGTCCCTGCTTTTGAACATCCACTTTGAGGGCGGTCTGCTCCGCCTGATTACGGCGGCGTCTCTCAGGAATTTCAGTCTGGACCGCACCGTGGAGCAGTACTGGGACGAGCTGGTGCCCAAATTCTGCGCCGAACACGATATCGCGATCCGCCCGTCCGCTCCGTAAAACGGTCTTCGCTTTGCCCTGGAACGGCCCCGCTCCGTAAAACGGTCTCCGCTTTGCCCTGGAACGGCCTCGCATCCGTAAAACGGCCCCACTTTGCCCTGGAACGACCCTGCATCCGTATAGCGCGCTTCCGCTCCGCTTCGTAGCATCATTTTTAATTGTTTACGAAAATAATTTTTGAAAATGCGCAAAATTTCAGAAAAAATATCTTAAAAATTAGTAGCACTCAATCCGATTGAGTGCTAATTTTCTATTGACAAACTCGGCCGACTGGTATATGATAAGCGACAGTTACATCCTATTCGATTGGAGGCTTTTAAAATGATGCAGGAAAAGGGAAATTTATCGATTGACAGCGAGAATATTTTCCCGATTATAAAGAAGTGGCTATATTCCGACCAGGATATCTATGTCCGCGAATTGATTTCAAACGGCGTAGACGCGATTCAGAAGCTTCGGAAGCTGAAGACGCTGGGCGAGGCCGACATCCCGGACGACGAGGAATTCAGAGTGGACGTGACGCTGGACCCGGAGAACAAGACGGTCACGTTTTCCGATAACGGCATCGGCATGACGGCGGACGAGGTCAAAAAATATATCACGCAGATCGCCTTTTCCGGCGCGGCCGAATTCCTTGAGAAATATAAGGACGCCGGCGACGATTCGATCATCGGGCATTTCGGTCTCGGCTTTTATTCGGCCTTTATGGTCTCCTCCCTCGTCGAGATCGAGACGCTTTCCTATCTGCCGGACGCGCAGCCCGTCCACTGGTCCTGCGACGGCGGGTCCGCGTACGAAATGAGCGAAGGAAGCCGCACAGCCCGCGGGACGGATGTGATTCTGCACATGAACGAGGACGGCGAGAAATATTTAAGCACGTGGGAAATGCGGACGGTCATTGAGAAGTACTGCGCGTTTATGCCGGTTCCGATCTTTTTGACCAATCTCGAGGATGAGAAGAAAAAGGCGGAGGAAGCCGCGAAAGCAAAGGAAGAAGCCAAAAAGTCCAAAAAAGCAAAGAAAGCAAAGGATTCCACAGAAACAAAGGAACCCAAGACTTTGTCGGAATCTACAGATTCCAACAAAGTCTCGACTTCGTCAGAATCTAAGGAAGCCAGCGAAGTCTCGGATTCGTCGGAACCTAAGGAAGCGAGCGAAGTCTCGGATTCCGAGGAATCTTCGGAGGATGCCGCCGGGCCGGAGCAGCCGAAGCCTGTAAACGATACGTCGCCTCTCTGGCTTAAAAACCCGTCCGACTGTACCGACGAGGAATACCGGGAGTTCTACCGTAAGGTCTTTATGGACTACAGGGAGCCTTTGTTCTGGATTCATCTGAACATGGACTATCCGTTTAACCTCAAGGGAATCCTCTATTTTCCCAAGCTCGGAAACGAGTTTGAATCCGCGGAAGGTCAGGTAAAGCTGTACTGCAATCAGGTTTTCGTCGCGGATAACGTGAAGGAAATTATCCCGGATTTTCTTCTGCTCCTAAAGGGTGTCATCGACTGTCCGGATATTCCTCTTAACGTTTCGCGGAGTTTTCTGCAGAACGACAGCCAGGTACGCAAGATTTCGGAATATATCACGCGCAAGGTGGCAGACAAGCTCAAGTCCCTGTACAATACGGACCGCGCGAACTATGAGAAATACTGGGAAGATATTCATCCTTTCATTAAATATGGCTGCCTGCGCAATGAGAAATTCCTTGAGCGCGTTCAGGATTCCGTCATTTACAAGTCCGCGATCAGCGGGAACTATATCACGCTGCCCGAGTATCTGGAGGCCGCGAAGGAAAAGCATGAGAACAAGGTCTTCTACACGACAGACGCCCGCCAGCAGGCGCAGTATCTTAAGGTTCTCGAAGGGCAGGGGTATGACGCTCTTGTCCTCGGCGCCCCGATCGACGCGCCGTTCATCACGCAGCTGGAACAGAAAAACGAAGGCGTTAAATTCTTCCGTGTCGACGCGGACCTGAATCAGACTCTAAAGGAAGAGAATTCCAAGACGGATGAAAAGGCTCAGAAGAAGCTGGAGAAGCTCTTTACGAAAGCTCTCGGCAAGGAGAAACTCAAGGTCCGTCTGGAAAGCCTGAAGGACGAGTCCGTTTCCGCGATGATCGAACTCTCCGAAGAGAGCCGCCGGATGCAGGATATGATGCGGATGTACGGCGGCATGGGAATGCAGAGCCCCCTGTCGGACGAAGATGAAACGCTGGTTCTCAACCAGAAAAACGCCCTGATCGCCCACCTGATTGAAAATCCCGAGGGCGAGGACTCTACCCTTCTTGCTCTGCAAATCTATGATCTCGCGCGCCTGAGCCACCGTCCGCTCGAAGCGAACGAGCTGAACGCCTTTATCAGCCGCTCGCAGGATTTGATGAACCGTTTCCTTACAAAGTAAGCGCTTGCGCTTCTTCGCAAAGTAAGCAGATGCACCTCCTCTAAAAGTAAGCGCTTGCGCTTCTTCGCAAAGTAATTGGACGCCCTTCCCGTAAAGCGGAAGGACGCCCTTTTTTTCGTCAGGCGGGACACTCCTTTATTTTGGGATTTCCCTGCGGGAAAAGCTGACAAAATAAGCGATCAGCGATCCCAGCAGAAAAACGAGGATCACCGCAACCGAGGTTTCAAACGACGCGTACGGCGCTTCCAGATTGTCGCTGATATACTGGATCAGATTCAGATTGCCAAAGAGCAGACAGCGCAGGATCCCCGCCGGATAAATATACGTATAAATGATTTTGAAGACATAGTTTCCGCCGATCGCGAACAGGCTCATAAGACCGACCGGAAATACGAAAGAACGCGTAAACGAGGCGATCATCAGCGTCAGGACGCCCATCACGACGACCGTGAGGAACTCGGAGGCAT
>CAYUPA010000098.1:0-1823 GCA_964446565.1 uncultured Lachnospiraceae bacterium | reverse complement strand
GATCGTCACGAAAGTCCGAAAGCGAATCTGCACGAGAGTCCCGTTTATATAGGTGATATACGGCGGCGTTTCCCGCGCGGTCAGGGCGTTGCCCACGAAATCGGCGCTGAAACACACCCGTCCGACGACAACGCCGTATAAAACGATGATGAGGCTAAGCCCCAGGCCGATCAGCAGGAGCGTAAGCAGCTTCGCGGCCGCGAGCGTCGTGCGGCGGAACGGGTACAGAACAAGCTCCTTGATCGTTCCATAGTGAAACTCACTGGAAATCAGCATAGCCGCGAGGACGATGCTGATAATGACCACAATCGTCATAACCTTCCGCAGTTCATACAGGAATGAAGCATAGGTCGGAATCTGATTGTACTGCTCGTTCATGATCGTATAGATTGAAAAAGGCATCGTATCGTGCTCAAGCGCATACGAATCGATCTTGATCCGCCGCTGCAGACGGGCGACATTCCGGTTCACTTCCTCCTCGCTGTACATCCCGTCCCCATACTGATACCACGCGATATGCTGCTGCGACTCCAGAATCTGGCCGATCGCGACGCTCTTCCACTGATCCTGCGCGTCCGGCGGCGTCTCATACTGAATATATTGCTTAAAGCTCTCAATCTCCGCCTCCAGCATCATCTTTTCATAGGCGGAGAGATTCTCAAACCGCTCATTGTAGGAAAGCTGCTTCTCATTCAGCTGCATCTGGCAGTAACTCATGTAATCGTCGTTCGCGACCATTTCGAGCTGCTGCTCGCAGAGCTGATTCAGCTTCGCGATCGCGGCCTCGTCGGACTCGTATTCATGGTCCAGCGTAAACCCGTAGTCCTGCGGGTTCTGTCCGTTCTGCAAAAGCGAAATAACCGTCTGATTCGTATAATAGGAATCCATTACATCGCTTCGCCAGTCCCAAAGCGCGATATCGTTGTCAAGCAGATACTGCAGCCTTGAAATTTTAATCTGCGACATCAGAATCGCCGACTGCATTTCGATGTCGGTCTTCCACTGCACGTTCTCGATCTGCGCGAGATACGCCTTCTCGGATTCCATCTGACTGTTGATCTGCTGCTCCTGCGAAGGCGAATTGTAGCTTACGGAATATATAAACGTAAAAATTACGCAGCCCAGGAGAACCGCCGCGACGGCGAAAAAGAAGAATTTCTTTCGGTACAGCTTCAACAGTTCATTCGCGATCAGCCTTGCCATTTTCATCACCCCATATCCGCTCCGCGAAGGATTCCTCGAGCGATTCCCGATGCACTACAATTTCATAAACGTCCACGTCCTGAAAAACAAGAAAACGGTTCAGCTGCTGCACCTGCAGGTTCTCGCCCGTGATAACCAGCTCGTCGTCCTCAAGCTGAATATGCGCGTCGTCCACCTGCGCCTCCAGCACTTCGTACGCCTTCTCCGGCTGCCCGACCCGAATGCGGACGCAGAGGCGGTTCGGGTCCTTCAGGTCATGGGAACTCAGGTCCGCGGCGAACTTTCCGCCGCGCATCACAAGAATCCGGTTGCAGAGCGAATCCATCTCCGACAAAACGCGGTTCGATATCAAAACGCACATTCCCTCCGAGGCCATTTGCGCAAGAAACTGCCGCAGAAAGCGCAGCCCCGCCGAATCCAGTCCGTTCGCCGGCTCGTCGAGGATCAGCAGCGCGGGCTTCGAGAGAATCGCCTGCGCGATGGAAAGCCTCTGGTGCATTTCCAGCGAATAGTTTCTTGTCTTTTCCTCCACAAAGGCTTTCAGGCCGGTTAGATCGATCACCTCCTGAATACTCTCCTGGGTGACGCCCGAATACATCCGGGCCGTCATTTTCAGATGA
>CAYUPA010000097.1:2671-6619 GCA_964446565.1 uncultured Lachnospiraceae bacterium | reverse complement strand
CCCAGCACGGCGAAGCAGAAGGTTTTCGCGGCGGCGCTTGCCGGGGAGATGAAAGAGATCGGCATTTCTGATGTGCGGATGGATTCCTATGGCTATGTGACGGGCACGATCCCGTCCAACAGTTCCGAAGAAAAGCCGGTTATCGGCTTTCTCGCGCACATGGATACGTCGCCGGATTTCTCTGGAAGCGGTGTTAAGCCGCGGATTCTCCGGAATTATCAGGGCGGCGATATCGTCCTCAACGAGGAGCAGGGGATTGTGATGCGCGAGGCCGATTTCGAAAGTCTTAAGAGCCAGATCGGGAACGATCTGATCGTGACCGACGGCACGACGCTCCTTGGCGCCGATGACAAGGCGGGCATCGCCGCGATCCTGACCGCGGCCGAAACGCTGCTTCAGCATCCGGAGATGAAGCACGGAACTCTTAAAATCGGATTTACGCCTGACGAGGAGATCGGCGCCGGCGTCGATCATTTCGACGTGGAAGCCTTTGGCGCGGACTACGCGTATACGCTGGACGGAGGCGGTCTGGGCGGCATCGAGTATGAAACGTTTAACGCGGCCTCCGCGATTGTAACCGTCCGCGGCTTCAGCATCCACCCCGGGTCCGCGTAGAACCGCATGAAGAACGCGCTGCAGATCGGCATTGAATTCAACGGACTGCTGCCCGCGCAGCAGCGTCCGGAATATACGGAGGGTTATGAGGGATTCTATCACCTGAACCAGATGCGGGGCGGCGTGGAGTCCGCGGAGCTGGTCTATATCGTCCGGGACCATGACAGGACCCTGTTTGAGCAGAAAAAGGAGCTGATGCGCCGCGCGGCGGACTTTATCAATCAAATGTACGGCGAAGGCACTCTGACGCTGCAGCTTGCGGATTCCTTTTACAATATGAAGGAAAAAATCGAGCCGCGCATGGAGATCGTGGAGAATGCCCGCAGAGCCATGCGGGAGATGGGCATCGAGCCGGTTACGGAGGCCGTCCGCGGCGGAACGGACGGATCGAGGCTGTCCTTTATGGGCCTGCCCTGTCCGAATCTTTTTACCGGAGGCTATAATGCGCACGGAAGGTACGAATATATCAGCATTCCGGAGATGAGGAGAAGCGCGGAGCTCGTCCTGCGGATTGCGACGCAGTAACGGCCCTCCGGGAAGGAGGGCCGTGGGGCCTGTCTTACGGCAAACGATTGGCGCCCTTTACTCGGCGCTTAACTGCGAGGTATACAGCTGGTAGTACAGGCCCTTCTTTTCCATCAGTTCGTCATGGCTGCCGGATTCGGCGATCATGCCGTTCGAGATATACATGATGCGGTCGCTGTTTTTAATCGTGGAAAGACGGTGGGCCACGACGAAGGAGGTCCGGTTTTTCAGCAGCTGCTTGATGCCTTCCTGCACAAGAAGTTCCGTATTGGTATCGATGGACGAGGTCGCCTCGTCCAGAATCAAAATGCGCGGATCGCTCAAAAGCGTCCTTGCGAAGGAAAGAAGCTGTCTCTGTCCGGCCGAGAGCATGTCGCCCCGTTCGTCGACCTCCGTATAGTAGCCGTTCGGCATCTGGGATATGAAATCGTCCGCGCGCACCTGTTTCGCGGCGGCGATACATTCCTCGTCGGTCGCGTCGAGGCGCCCGTAGCGGATGTTTTCGATGATGCTTCCGGAGAAGATAAACGTATCCTGCAGCATGATGCCCATTTGCGAACGAATGGATTTCAGGGTCCGGTTTGCGATATCATAGCCGTCGATCAGCACCGCGCCGCTCTTGATGTTGTAGAAGCGGGAAATCAGGTTGATGATCGTGGATTTCCCCGCTCCGGTCGGGCCGACAAGCGCGATGCTTTCGCCGGGTTTGGCCGTAAAGCTGACATCTTTCAGGATCGGCCGGTCTTTTTCATATTCGAAGATCACGTGATCGAAGCGGACCTCGCCCCGAATGGGCGGCAGCTCTGTCGCGCCTTCCGGATCGGTCACGGAGACCGGTTCGTCCATCAGCTGGAAAATCCGTTCCAGATAGGAAACGGTGTTGATCATTTGGTTGTAGTAGTTGCTCAGGTTCTGAATCGGCGTCCAGAAACGGTTCGCGTAGCTGGTCATTGCGATCAGAAGGCCAATCGCGATCGAATCGCGCATACTGAGGATTCCGATCAGATAGATCGCGTAGACGATGACTTTTTGCAGGATAAAGCAGACCGGCCAGACGCTGTGGCTGATGGTAGCGGCCTTCATATAGGAGTCGCGGGCCTGCTCGGACAGTTCGCGGTTGATTCCCGCGTTGAACTCCTCCCGCGCGAAGCTCTGGGTCACGCGTTCGCCGTTGATACTTTCCGACAGGTAGGCGGTGAAATTGCTCTGCTTGTTGGCCTGCAGCTGCCACGCGCGGCGCTGTTTGGTCTTGATGGCGAAAATGTAGAAGATAAACACAGGCAGACCGGCGAACACGACGAGGGCGAGACGCCAGTGCAGGCTCAGCATGAAGACCGCGATCAGGATCAGATTGATCAGTTCCAGCAGGATATTGATCATTCCGTTGGTCAGGAAATCGGAAACATTATTGACGTAGTTGATGACACGGACCAGAATCTTGCCGTGAGGACGGCTGTCGAAATAATCGAACGGCAGGTCCTGCAGGTGGACGAACAGGTCGGTGCGGATATCCCGGATAATCGACTGGCCGGCGATCGCGGAGCACCGCGACCGGGAGCGGTTGCAGACCGCCTGCGTGAGAACGATCAGAATGACGCCCGCGCCCGCCATAAGCAGGCGGTTAATCGCCTTGTTCGGGATGAACACGTCGATCGCGTTCTGCGTGATCAGGGGGAGCAGCAGTCCGCAGACCGAAGAGATCAGGCTGAAGGTGAACGCGCCGATCAGCAGTTTTTTATAACGGGCGATGTAGACGAGACCTCGAAGCAAATGATGAATATTAAACTCGGTATCCAGCGTTTCATCGACATTATACTTATTTCTGGCCATTACGCGTTCATCTCCTTTTCGGCGCTCGCAAGGCCCTGCTGAATGCGGTACACGTTATAGTAGTATCCCTTCTTCGCAAGAAGCTCCTTATGCGTGCCGCTTTCCGTGATCCGGCCGTTTTCCAGAATGAGAATCATGTCCGCGTTTTTGACGGAGGAAATGCGCTGCGCGACGATAAGCGTCGTCGCCTTTTTGGCGCGTGCGGCGAGACGGCCCTGAATATACTGCTCAGTCTCCATGTCGACGGCGGAGGTCGTATCGTCCAGAACCAGAATCGGCGCGTTCATGGCCAGCGCGCGGGCGAGAGCGAGGCGCTGTTTCTGTCCGCCGGAAAGACCCATGCCCCGTTCGCCGACGATCGTGTCATACCCGTCCGGAAGCGCGCGGATAAAGTCGTCGGCATCGGCGTCCTTCGCGGAGGCGTAGACGTTCTCCATCGGCGTGTCCGGGACCCCGTAGGCGATGTTGGATTCAGCCGTATCGGAAAAGAGAAAGACGTCCTGCAGCGCGATTCCGATGTTGCGCCGCAGATGGTTCAGATCGTAGTCCCGCACGTCGATCCCGTCAACCTTGACGGACCCTTCGCGCACATCGATAAAGCGGGTCAGCAGATTGAAGAGCGAACTTTTTCCGGAACCGGTCGGCCCCATGATGCCCACCGTGGCGCCGGCGGGAATGTGGATGTCGATGTCCGTCAGAATCGGGTTTCCGTCAAAGACGAGGGAAACGTGATCAAAGTCGATCCGGCCCGTAATCGTATTGTCGGCGACCGCGTTTTCCGGGCTCTTGATTTCAACGGTGGAATAATAAAGTTCCCGCACGCGCTCGCAGGAAACGATGAAGCGCTGCGTATCGTTGATCAGAAAGCCGAGCTGCTGCATCGGGGAATTCAGCATCCATGACATGTTGATGAAGATGGTCAGCTGGCCGACCGTGATCTGGTTCATGATAACAAGCAGGGAGCCGACGATGACGGCC
>CAYUPA010000097.1:0-2661 GCA_964446565.1 uncultured Lachnospiraceae bacterium | reverse complement strand
TCGTGTTGGCGATGGTTTCAAGAATCGGCGAATACCGGACCCAGGTCTTGTTGGCCTTCAGCTGCAGATCGAAATAGAGGTTGTTTTCCCTGTGAAACTTCTGAATCTCAAACGGTTCGCGGGCAAAGGCGCGGACGACGCGGTTGCCGCTGATGTTCTCCTGCACGACGGTATTCAGATTGGACAGCTGCTCGCGCGCCTCCGCGAAGATCGGCCGCGTGACTTTGCCAAGGCGGATTGCCGTAAAGCAGGTGATCGGCGTCAGGGCCAGTTCCAGAAGCGTGAATTTCCAGCTGATGGAGAAAAAGACGACCAGAACGACGATCAGCATGACGAGGCAGTCGACCAGGGTGAAAACGGTGCCGCCAAGGAAGTTGGTAATGGCGCCGACATCGCCGGAGCATTTGTTGATCAGGTCGCCGGAGCGGTTGCTCAGGAAGAAATCGCGGCTCTGCAGCCCCAGCTTTTTGTACAGCTCGTTGCGCAGGTCATAGGTCACCTTCTGCGCGGCCTGTTCACGAAAAATGTTCGAGGTAAAGCGCACAACAGCCCGTGTGACGGAAATAATGAACGCAAGAATGAGAAGAGGAAGAACCTGATCCATCAGCGCGGCGGTTGTAATCGCAGTGTCCTCGAACATCGGAGTTAAGATATCATCGGCAATTTTGCTGATGATAATGGAATCAAGAGCAAACAGTCCATTAAAAACAATTGTAAGAAAAAATGCTGTGTACAGCTTGAATTTCGCCTTGCCTAAGAGCGAAAAAGCCCAGCGTATTTCATGCATAAAGTAGAATCACCTCCATTTGTTTTTTGGACGAACGTATAATACCATATTTGAAAAAAAAAACAAGTTTGTCCTTCGATGGTTGCGAAAACTACAAAAAAAGTTGCCATATGAACAAATTGAAAAGGAGCCGCAGGGCAAATGTCCGCGGCTCCGCAGGGACGGAGAGAATGTGAGGTTACTGTACGGCGCCCTGTTCAGGCGTTTGGATCATCGATACCGCGGGCCTTTGCGATATCGTCCGGAACGTATTCCCCGGCGACGACATCAACCGAGAGGTCCCTTCCGTTCCGGCTGATCGAGAAATGAAGCGTATCGCCGACCTTAACGCTGGTAAGCAGATTCTTGAGGTCCTCCGACGAGCCGATTTCCGTGTCGTTGACCGAAAGAATCCGGTCTCCGGGCGAAAGCCCCGCCTTCTCGGCCGCGGAGTCCTCTTCGACGCTGTAAATGTAGGTGCCTACGGACGGTACGCGGTACATATAGGCCATTTGCTCGGAGGTGACATCCAGAAGGCTCACTCCTAAGGCGACGCGGTTGCGGACATAGCCGTAATCCAGCAGATCATTGAGAATTTCCGCGACGTCATTGATGGGAATCGCAAAGCCCAGACCCTCCACGTCGGATCCGGAGGACTTCGCGACGACAAGCCCGATCAGCTGCCCCTCGGTATTGAACAGGCCGCCGCCCGAATTGCCGGGGTTGATGGCCGCGTTCGTCTGCAGCAGATTCATGGTCCGGTCGTCCATCGTAATGGCGCGGTCGAGCGCGCTGATGATGCCATTGGTCACGGTGCCGCCGAGCTGGCCTAACGGATTGCCGATCGCGACGACTTCCTCGCCGACGACGAGCTTATCGGAATCGCCGAAGAATGCAGGCTTAAGACCCTCCGCGTCGATCTTGAGAAGGCCGACGTCAAGCTGTTCGTCGCGTCCGACCAGCGTCGCGTCATAGCTTGTCTGATTGGTCAGCGTCACGGTGATCTGGCTCGCGCCTTCAATCACATGATTGTTTGTGATGATATACCCGTCGTCTGTGACGATCACGCCGCTGCCGGCGCCGGAAGACACGTACTGCTGCATGAAGTTGCCTGTCGTTACAGACTCGGTTGTGATTTCAACAACGGAGTCCGCGGCGGTCGCGGCGATCTCCGCGATGGAAAGGTCCTTTCCGTGCGAATCCGTCGTAAGCGTAAGCGGCTTCTTCTCCGTCTGTTCGTCTGAACCGCCGGCATCGGATGGATTACTGCTTTCCGAATCCGCAGTCTGCGGCGCGTCTTCTGCCTCGCGCCCGGTTTCCGATTCGAGGGAAGAACCGCCGGGTTCGCTTACATCGCCCGCGTCGCTGACGCGGCCGCTGTCATGATTCTTATACAAAATGCCGCCGCCGAAGCCGGCGCAGATTCCAAGGACAAGACAGAGGACGAGTGCGGCGATCCGATGCCCCTTATGCGGGCGCCTGCGCCGGGACGCCTGAGATTCAGAAGTCCGTGATTCGTTTGACGCGCCGTTTCCGCCGTTCCGTTCTGCGGAATCTGGTCCCGTGGAGTTCCAGCCGTTTTCCTGATCAAAGTTATGGTTCTGATATGTGTCGTTCATCATACTGCCTCCTCACTGACAGACTGTCTTTTTTTGATTGTCTTCATTGTAATCAGGAATTGTGAATGGGGTATGGCAATTATTTTACGAAACATCGAAGAAATTGTAAAAAGAAATGAAACGGCCGCGCGGGAGCAAAGAGAGAATCAGTCCGGTTCAGGGGCCGCCGGCGCGAAGCCGTCGATTACGACGGTGACCAGATTGTTGTCTACGGTCGCGAATCCGGCCCCGCCGGTTCCGGACAGGACGGGTTCGCCGGCGCGGAAGGCCTCGATC
>CAYUPA010000096.1:0-6638 GCA_964446565.1 uncultured Lachnospiraceae bacterium | reverse complement strand
TTTTTTATCACCTGCCGCGTTCGCTTTACAGCGAAGCGGCGGACTTCCTTTTCGCAGCTGTTCTGTTATTTTTTATCACCTGCCGCGTTCGCTTTACAGCGAAGCGGCGGACTTCCTTTTCGCGGCCATTCTGTTATTTTATCACCTGCCGCGTTCCATTCGTAACCGGCCGGCCCGGCATTTTCGAAGCCGTCCCTTGACAATGGAAAAGGGCTTTTGTATAATGGCACTCGATACTGATTATCAGGGAAACCCCATCTTATAAGAGGAGGAAACATTCATGAAGAAGTTTGTTTGCAGCGTGTGCGGGTATGTATATGAAGGCGATACCCCTCCGGAAGTATGTCCGCAGTGCAAAGCGCCGGGAAGCAAGTTTGTGGAGCAGAAGGGCGAGATGACCTGGGCGTCCGAGCATACGGTCGGCGTGGCGCAGGGCGTGAGCGAAGATATTTTGAAGGATCTGCGTGCGAATTTCAATGGAGAATGTTCTGAAGTCGGAATGTATCTCGCAATGAGCCGCGTCGCGTTCCGCGAAGGCTATCCGGAAATCGGCCTCTACTGGGAGAAGGCTGCCTATGAAGAAGCGGAGCACGCCGCGAAGTTCGCGGAGCTTCTGGGCGAGGTCGTGACAGACAGCACCCGTAAGAATCTTGAAATGCGCGTAGAGGCGGAGAACGGCGCGACCGCTGGTAAGACCGATCTTGCGAAGAGGGCGAAGGCCGCCGGTTTAGATGCGATTCATGATACTGTACACGAAATGGCGCGCGACGAGGCGCGGCACGGCAAGGCGTTCAAAGGACTTTTGGAGCGCTATTTTGGAGAATAACGATGAAGTACGAATGCAAAATCTGCGGATGGATTTATGACGAAGAGGAACAGGGTGTAAAGTGGGAAGACCTTCCCGAAGACTTTGTCTGCGAGCTTTGCGGCGCCGGCAAGGAAGATTTTGATCCTGTCGAGTAAAACAAAAGCAAAACGAATAAGCGGGACCGCCTGAAGAGTCCCGCTGTCAGAGGGGATCACGGAAGTGGTCCCTCTTTTAAGTATTCAAACAAACTGTTTATGCGGATTGGCCCGCGCTTCGCGTTTTCATCCAGCGGCTTGCCACGCAAATTCCTATTGCCAGCAGGATCAGCGTAGCCGGCGTGGCGAGCAGGGCGAGAGAACCGTTTGTATAATGGCCGAGCAGGCCCGCGATCAGATAGCCGACCGCGCAGAAGCCCGCGCAGGTAAACGCGTAGGGAAGCTGCGTGGTGACATGGTTGACGTGGTTGCAGTGCGCGCCGGCGGACGCCATGATCGTCGTGTCGGAAATGGGAGAGCAGTGATCACCGCAAACCGCGCCGGACAGACATGCCGCGATGGCAATGACCAGCATTTCATAGGAATCGGGAAATACATTGCACACGATCGGGATCAGGATCGAGAAGGTGCCCCAGCTGGTTCCGGTGGAGAAGGCGAGAAACACCGCCACGATAAAAATGACGCAGGGCAGAAAGATTTCAAACGCGCCGGCGGAGGCCGCGACTACGTCGTGAATATAGGCGCTCGCGCCGAGAAGGCTCGTCATGCCCGACAGATTCCACGCCATGATCAGAATGATCATCGGCGCGCACATCGAGCGGAAGCCGGCGGGGAAACATTCCATGAATTCGGAAAAAGTAATAACACCTCGGAACATATACAGGAAAAACGTAAAGATCACAGTGACAAAGCTTCCCATGACCAGTCCCACAGCGGAATTGGACTCGGCGAAAGATTCGATGAAGCCGGCGCCGTCGAAGAAGCCGCCGGTATAGATGATGCCGATGATGCAGGAAATGATCAGAACGACGACAGGAAGGACCAGATCGAGGATCGTGCCCTTGGAAGAAGGAATTTCATTGTCCGCGTCCTGAAACGGACGGTCCGGCGTGGTGAACAGATCGCCCTTCATCGCGTTCTGTTCATGAAGCCGCATGGGACCGTAATCCAGCTTCAGGGTTACGATGAGCAGCATCATGACGATGGTGCCGAGCGCGTACAGATTGTAAGGAATCGTCCGTAAAAACATCTGGAATCCGTTGATTCCGGAATCCGCCGGGACCGAATAGGTCACAGCGGCGGCCCAGCAGGAAATCGGGGCAATGATGCAGACCGGCGCCGCCGTCGCATCGATCAGATACGCCAGTTTGGCGCGCGAAACCCGGTGCTGGTCGGGTACCGGTCGCATGACCGACCCTACGGTCATGCAGTTAAACCCGTCGTCGACGAAGATCAGAATGCCGAGGAGAATGGTCGCAAGCTGGGCGCCGACGCGGGATTTGATATGGGTGGCCGCCCAGCGGCCAAAAGCGGCGGAACCTCCGGCCTTGTTCATCAGGGCGACGAGCGCCCCGAGAAGGACGACAAAAACGAGAATGCAGGCGTTTTGCTGGTTCGCGATATTGGTTACGAAACCGCCGTTTTCATCAAAAAGAACGGTTTTGAGCGTCAGCTCCAGATTTCCGTTCGCGTACAGCAGCCCGCCGGCGAGGATTCCCATGAACAGGGAGAAGTATACCTCTTTTGTGAGAAGCGCCAGCGTGATGGCGATCACAGGTGGAAGAAGTCCCCAAACCGTCTGGTAGACAAAGGGCCTGTAGTCCTCTCCCACATCGGCCGGGTTACGCAGGGAAACAAAGACCAGCGCGAGAAGAGCCGCCAGCATCAGTATGAGCAAACCTTTTTTTGTTCGCTTGGAAATCTGCATATGGATCACATCCTTTCTAAAGATTATAGGCAATCGCTTCCGGCCTGTCAAGAAAAGATTTGATCAGGCGGCCCGGGACCATGAGGGACTAGGAGAAAGCCCGAAAACGCGGCGCCGGGTACAAAGAAACGGTTTGGAGTGTACAGAATCCGGAAAGGGGGATGAACTCATGCGTGAAATCAAAATCTGCCCTCAGGCCGGCCGCTGCGGCGGCTGTACCTGGCAGGGGACCGGCTATCCGGAGCAGCTTGCGAAAAAGCAGAAAGCGGCGCAGGACCTTTTGGGGGAGTTTTGTACGGTGCATCCGATCACCGGCATGGAGAATCCGTACCATTACCGCAGCAAAGCGCACGCCGTCTTTTCACGGACGCGGACTGGACGGATCGTATCCGGTATGTATGAGGAACATTCGCACCGCGTCGTGCCGGTCGAGGACTGTCAGATCGAGAATGAAGCGGCGGCGCCGATTCTGGCGACGATCCGCTCGCTGCTTCCTTCCTTCAAAATTCCAGTCTATGATGAGGACACAGGGTTCGGTTTTCTTCGCCATGTTTTGATCCGGGTCGGGACGGCGACGAAGCAGGTGATGGTGGTACTGGTGACGGCATCGCCCGTTTTCCCGTCGAAAAATAATTTTGTAAGCGCTCTGCGAAAGCGCCATCCGGAAATTACGACGATCATTCAGAACATCAACAATCATCATACCAGCATGGTGCTGGGGACGCGGGACATCGTGCTGTACGGAAAGGGCTATATCACGGACCGGCTGGGCGGACTGACCTTCCGGATTTCGCCTCAGTCGTTTTATCAGGTGAATCCGCTGCAAACGGAGAAGCTCTACGCGAAAGCGATGGAACTTGCCCATTTAACGGGTTCGGAGCGTGTACTCGACGCGTATTGCGGAACCGGTACGATCGGACTTCTGGCCTCGCTTTCCTGCGGGGAAGTTCTTGGCGTCGAGCTGAACAGGGAGGCGGTCAGCGACGCCGTCCGCAACGCGAAGGAAAACGGGATTGCGAACGCCCGTTTCGTCTGCGACGACGCGGGAAGTTTTATGAGCAAAATGGTGGAAACCTATAAGGAGCAGCAGCCTGTTAACGTGCTGTTTATCGATCCGCCGCGCGCGGGCTGCACCGAAACATTTTTAAGCGCGGCCTGCGAACTCGCGCCGCCGGTGATTGTGTATATCTCCTGCAATCCGGAGACACAGAGACGAGATATTCTTTCGCTTTCGGAAAAAGGATACCGGGCGGAGGAGGTATGGCCTTTTGATCTTTTTCCTTTTACAGACCATTTAGAAACAATCTGTAAGTTATCAAAACGCAATGGCAAATAGCCTGCCAATGGCAAATAGGCTGCCAATGGCAAATAGGCTGCCAATGGCAAATAGCCCGCCAATGGCAAATAGGCTGCCAATGGCATGCAGTCTGCCAATGGCAAAATAGACTGCATATCAGAGTTCCCGCCCTGTTCCGAAGCGGCAGACGGCGTAACAAGGAGGGAGAAGGCGTAACAAGACGTAAAAAGACGTGAAAAGGTACGAAAAGGCGTAACAAGACGAAAAAAACGAGGATAAAGAATAAAATGCGTCAAAAATCTGTAAATAATGATATAAAATACAAAAATTCCTTTTCTCTCCCTATTGCAGGATATGCAATTTCGTAGTAAAATACGTCATACGGTTTGAACGCCAGTCTATATACACAGGCCGGTTCTGCGGTATAAACTGGCTGATTCTGCAACATGAACTGACTGATTCTGTAGCATAAGCTGACTGATTCTGTAGCATGAACTGACTGATTTTGTAGTACGTACAGGCCGGTTCTTTGATATGCGCACAAAGGGGAGGTGAGGAATCATGGTAACGTCGGATTCGGAGGAATCCGCAGTTTCTGACGCCATGCCGAACGCGGAGGACTCTTCGGGTTCGAGCGCGCTGCCGGATGCGGCGGCGGACCCTTTGCACCCTGCTGTCCCGAACCGGAAGCCGGGATACCGGTTTATAAAACGTGCCTTTGATATTTTCGCAAGTCTCATGGGCCTGATCCTTCTCTCGCCGCTGTTCTTAATTGTCAGCGCCGCCATTTTTATCGACGACCCGCACGCGTCGCCCTTTTTTGTGCAGAAAAGGGTCGGCTTAGACGGCAGGGAATTCCGCTTTTATAAGTTTCGCTCCATGGTCGCGCACGCCGAAAGCATGCTTGCGGGCCTGCTGGACAAGAATGAGGTCGATGGACCGGTTTTCAAAATCAAAGACGATCCGCGCATTACCCGTGTCGGTCGGTTCATTCGTCGGACCTGCATCGACGAGTTGCCGCAGCTTTGGAATGTACTGAAAGGCGACATGAGCATGGTCGGTCCCAGGCCGCCAATTCCGCGCGAGGTTGTCCAATATACGGAATATCAGCGGCAGCGGCTGCGGGTGAAACCGGGAATTACCTGTTTCTGGCAGGTTCAGAAGAACAGAAATTCCTGCAAGTTCGCCGAGTGGGTCGAACTGGATTTGAAATATATCCGCGAGGCGTCTGTACGCACAGACCTGAAAATACTGTGCGCCACCGTGCGGACGGTTTTGCGGTCAGACAGCGAATGAAGCTGACTTTTTACGAAACAAAAAGACGCGCGCCGTGTACATGCTGAAAATACATAGAATTGCCGACAAAGAGGAGCCTTCGCGGGGTTCCTTTTTCATTCTGCGGGGGGGGCGGAATTCTGCATGGACGAAATTCTGCAGGGTCGAAATTCTGCATGGGCGAAATTCCGCATGGGCGGAATCCGGCTTCAGATTATAATGGAAATAATGACATATCTATTAATGAGTGAAAGAAGCGAACATGACAAAACTCCTGATAAAACTATTTGTAAAAGACGCGGATAATACGGATGATCCGGCGGTGCGGAACCGGTATGCAAAACTTTCCAATCTCACGGGCATCCTTGCCAATATTCTTTTGTGCTGCACAAAGCTTACGGTCGGCGCAGTCTCCGGTTCCGTGGCGGTTATTGCGGACGCCTTTAACAACCTGTCCGACGTCGGTTCGAATATCGTCGCGATGCTGGGTTTCAAGCTGTCTTCCATCCATGCGGATAAACGGCATCCATACGGGCATGGGCGGCTCGAATATCTGAGCGCAATGGTTGTGGATTTGATGATTCTTCTGGTGGGGGCCGAACTGTTCCGCACCTCCCTTTCCAGAATAAAAAATCCCGTGCCGCCGGATGTCGGCGCGACGGGCCTCGTGCTGATTGGTCTTGCCATCGTCGTAAAGCTGTGGATGTACTTCTTTTACCGCACCATCGGAAAGCGCATCAATTCCTCCGTAATCAAAGGCATCTCGTTAGACAGCCTTTCGGACGTTGTTTCTTCTTCCCTTGTTTTTCTGTCCGCGGCGGCTTCCAAGGTCTACGGCATTCGCTCGGACGGATGGGTCGGCGTTTTGGTGGCCTGCTTTATTCTGTTTACAGGCGGCAGGGCCCTGAAGGAAACCATCGAACTTCTGGTGGGAACCGGCCCCGACCCCGGGCTTGTGGATAAAATATATGCCTCGGTAATGCGAAGCCCGGAAGTGATCGGGATTCACGATTTGATGGTGCATGATTATGGCCCCTCGCGGCGGATCGTGACGTTTCACGCCGAACTGCCGGAGGAGACCGACCTGCGCACGGCGCATCACATTATTGACGATCTGGAGCGCAGGCTCCATGAGGAGTTCGGCTGCCTCGTAACGATACATCCCGATCCCGTCGCGGTCAACGACGCGTCGGTCAACAAAATGCACAGACTGGCGGAAGCGTGTACCGCCGAGGTTGACCCTTCATTCACCATCCACGACTTCAGAATGGAGAACAGCGGAAACGGCATTACGCTGTTCTTCGATTTATGCGTACCGGTGAACACGAAAATGAA
>CAYUPA010000095.1:1672-6645 GCA_964446565.1 uncultured Lachnospiraceae bacterium | reverse complement strand
AAAAGTACGCAAGTATTTCATTATCCGGGCTGCTCCAGTGTGGATCAAATGAAAGAAAGCAATAAAGAGGAATTTACGGGAACACGCGAGGAACTCATCAATAAGGGATATAATCCCTGCCAGAGATGCAACCCGTAAAATTTAGGCACACGGTTTGGAGGTGAGGCTGTTTTTGGAGAACGATAAACGGATGCGGCTGTTTCAGGAAACGCCGATCCCCCGGGCCTTTTTAGCGCTATCGATTCCGACGATCATCAGTTCGCTCATCATGGTGGCTTATAATATGGCGGACACCTATTTTGTGAGCCTTCTGGGAAACGCCGTGCAGAACGCGGCGGTTACGCTCGCCTCGCCGGTGCTTCTGGCGTTCAACGCGATCAACAATCTGTTCGGCGTCGGCGGTTCCAGCATGATGAGCCGCGCGCTTGGCCGCAAAGACTACGCGACCGTGCGAAAAAGTTCCGCTTTCAGTTTTTATCTCGCGATTTTCAGCGGCGTTTTGTTCTCGATTGGATGCACCGTTTTCAAGGCGCCGCTGCTTGCGCTTTTGGGCGCCGATCCGGCGACGGCGGAGGCAACGGCGCAGTACCTTTTCTGGACGGTGACCGTGGGCGCCGTGCCATCCATTCTGAATGTGGTTTTCGCCTATATGGTCCGTTCGGAGGGCGCGTCGCTGCACGCCAGCATCGGAACCATGAGCGGATGCGTCCTCAATATGATTTTGGACCCGATTTTCATTCTTCCCTGGGGGCTCAATATGGGAGCCGCCGGGGCGGGCCTCGCGACGATGCTGTCCAACACGTTTGCCTGTCTGTACTTCTTTGTGCTGCTTTACAGGAGGCGGGGGAATACCTTCGTCAGCATTTCGCCGCGGAATTTCACCTTTCGCAGGCCGATCGTGCGGGGCATCTTCACAGTGGGCATTCCCGCCGCCATTCAGAATCTTTTGAATGTGACAGGTTCTATGATTCTAAATAATTTTACCTCCGCTTTCGGCCCAAACGCCGTGGCAGCCATGGGAATCGCCAGCAAGGTTAATCTGGTTCCCTTTCAGATCGCGCTTGGCGCTTCGCAGGGCATCATGCCTCTGATCAGCTACAATTACGCGAGCGGCGACAGCGGCCGCATGAAAAAAGCGATCTTTTTTTCGCTCAAAATTTCAACCGGTTTCCTCGCGGCGATTACGATTCTCTATTTTACAGAAGCCGGCCCGATCATCCGCCTGTTTATGAAGCAGAAGGAAATCGTTGCCTATGGGACGCGTTTTTTGCGGGGCATGTGTTTGGGACTGGTTTTCATCGGCGTGGATTTTATGGCGGTCGGTGTCTTTCAGGCGACGGGCATGGGACATTACGCGCTGCTGTTTGCGATCGCCCGTAAGATTATTCTGGAAATTCCTCTGATCTATCTTTTGAATTACCTGTTTCCGCTGTACGGACTGGCCTACGCGCAGACTCTGGCGGAACTGATTCTGTCTTTCGCCGCGTTCATTGTGCTTATGAGGCTGATCCGGCGCGTGGACGCAAACGCAAAAAATAAAACACCTCCCGCTGACGGAAAACAGGCCAAAAATGAGGTTCTTTCCAAATAGCCTCTTGTTTAATTCGAAGCAGACCAGTATAATAAAAAGGGCGTGTTCCCGAAACACAGAAGGAGTTACAGTAAGCAGGAATGAGTAAAAGAGTGTATACCATCGACATGTGCAACGGTCCGCTGTTTGGAAAAATGCTGAAGTTCGCGCTTCCGCTGATTCTTTCCAGCGTTTTGCAGCTGCTGTTCAACGCGGCGGACGTTATCGTCGTGGGACGCTTCGCCGGCAGCGAATCGCTGGCGGCGGTCGGTTCGACCGGCGCGCTGATCAATTTGCTGACGAACCTTTTCGTCGGCCTTTCCATCGGAACGAATGTGCTGACGGCGCGGTATCTTGGCGCCCAGGACGCGGAAAATGTCAGAAAGACGGTGCACACGTCTGTGCTGGTCAGCGTTCTGAGCGGCGTGATTCTGATTTTCGTCGGCGTTTTTCTGGCAAAACCGATTCTGATGCTCATGGGGACCCCTTCGGACGTGCTGGACAAGGCCGTGCTCTACATGCGGATTTATTTTGTGGGTATGCCGGTGATCATGCTGTATAATTTCGGGTCCGCGATCCTGCGGTCCGTCGGCGATACGCAGCGGCCTCTCATTTTTCTGGCGATTTCCGGCGTGATCAATGTGGTGCTGAATCTGTTCTTCGTCATCGTCTGCGGTCTCGGCGTGGCGGGCGTCGCCATCGCGACGGTCGTTTCGCAGGCCGTCTCCGCGGTTCTGGTTCTGATTTGCCTTATGCGCATGGACGGACTGTGCCATGTGGAGCTGAAAGAACTGCATATTTACAAGGACAAGCTCCTGGCGATGATGCAGATCGGTCTTCCAGCCGGCCTGCAGGGCTGTATTTTCTCGCTTTCAAACGTCCTGATTCAGTCCTCGGTCAATTCATTCGGCTCCGTGGCCATGGCCGGCAACACCGCCGCGGCCAACATCGAAGGGTTTATCTATGTGTCGATGAACGCGATTTACCAGACCTCGCTCAGCTTTACCAGCCAGAATATGGGAGCGCGGCGGTATAAGCGGGTGGACCGGATCATGCTGATAGGCCTTGCGATCGTTTTTATGGTCGGGGCGGCAATGGGCGGCCTTGCGCTCCTTTTCGACCGGCAACTTCTGGGGATTTACTCTTCCTCCAAAGAAGTGATCGATTACGGGGTTCAGCGCATGGCCATCATCTGCTCCACGTATTTTCTCTGCGGCATGATGGATGTGATGGTGGGCAGCCTGCGCGGCATGGGCTATTCGATCATGCCGATGATCGTTTCGCTGGCCGGCGCGTGCGGATTTCGGGTGGTGTGGATTTATACTTTTTTCGCGGCGGAGCATACGCTTCGCATGCTGTATATTTCCTACCCGATTTCATGGGCGCTTACGTTTCTCGTGCATTTTCTCTGTTATCTGATTGTAAGAAAACGGGCATTCAGGCGGAATGAGGCGGCGCAGGAGGCCGTTTCAGCCTGATGCGGCAGAAAGGGGTAAAAAAGAATATGAATCAAATTACGAAGGATCTGTATTACGTCGGTGTAAACGACCATACGATTGACCTGTTTGAGGGGCAGTACGCTGTGCCGAACGGAATGGCCTACAATTCCTATGTGCTGAAGGACGGGCCCATCGCGGTTTTCGACACGGTGGACATCCGCTTTACCCATGAATGGCTGGATAATCTAAGCGACGTACTGCAGGGACAGGCGCCGGATTATCTGATCGTTCAGCACATGGAGCCGGATCACGCGGCCAATATCGCGAATTTCATGAAGACGTTTCCGACCGCGAAAATCGTGGCCAACGCGAAGACGTTCATGATGATCGGCCAGTTTTTCGGGACGGAATACGAAGACCGCCGGATCGTGGTGGAAAACGGACAGACGCTTACGATCGGCAAACACGTTCTGACCTTTGTGTTCGCGCCGATGGTTCACTGGCCGGAAGTGATGGTGACCTATGACAGCCAGGATAAAGTTTTGTTTTCCGCGGACGGGTTCGGCAAGTTCGGCGCCCTCGACGTGGAGGAGGAATGGGACTGCGAAGCGCGCCGGTATTATATCGGAATCGTTGGGAAATACGGCCAGCAGGTGCAGAATCTCCTAAAAGCGGCTTCCGCGCTGGATATCCGGATCATTTGCCCGACGCACGGGCCGGTTTTGACGGAGAATCTCGGACACTACCTCAATCTGTATGATACGTGGTCCTCCTATCGCGTGGAGTCGGAGGGAATCGTGATCGCCTATACCTCCGTATACGGCCATACGAAAAAGGCTGTGGAGGCGCTGGCGCAGAAACTTACGGATAAGGGATGCCCCAGGGTTGTTGTGCACGATCTGGCCCGCTGCGATATGGCGGAGGCGGTTGAGGACGCGTTCCGTTACGGGAAGCTCGTTCTCGCGACGACAACGTATAATTCCGAAATTTTCCCCTATATGCGGGAGTTCATCGAACATCTGACGGAGCGGAACTTCCAGAAGCGGACCGTGGCTCTGATCGAAAACGGAAGCTGGGCGCCGATGGCGGCGAAGGTGATGCGCGGTATGCTGGAGAAGTGCAGGGATATCACGTTTGCCGGCACGACCGTAAAAATCAAGTCCGCGATGAACGAACAGAATGAGGAGGAGCTTGAGAAGCTCGCGGACGAGCTGTGCCAGGGGTATATCGCGAAGTCGCCGGAGAAGGCCGACAAAAAGAATATGAAGGCGCTGTTTAACATCGGCTACGGTCTGTACGTCGTTACCTGCAGCGACGGAAAGAGGGATAACGGCCTGATCGTAAACGCGGTTTCACAGCTGACCGATACGCCGAACCGCGTGGCGGTCACGATCAACAAGCAGAACTATTCGCACTACATCATCAAACAGACCGGCAAAATGAACGTCAACTGCCTTTCGGTCGAGGCGCCGTTCAAGGTTTTTGAGACATTTGGGTTTCAGAGCGGACGGACCGTGAACAAGTTCGCGGACTGCGAGGACCCGGGCCGGTCCGATAACGGGCTGATTTTCCTGCCGCGCTATATCAATTCCTTTATGTCGCTCGAGGTACAGGATTATGTGGATTTGGATACGCACGGAATGTTTATCTGTTCGGTGACGGAGGCGCGTGTGATGTCCGATGTGGAAACGATGACCTATACCTATTATCAGAAAAACGTAAAGCCGAAACCGAAGACCGAGGGCAAAAAGGGTTTTGTCTGCAAGATTTGCGGCTATGTTTATGAAGGCGACGAGCTTCCGGATGATTTTGTCTGCCCGCTTTGCAAGCACGGGGCCGCGGATTTCGAGCCGATAGGATAACGAAGATTCCGTACGAGAGCGCGAAAGGAGGACGGCGGTATGGAAGAGCGAAAGATGCTCCCGATCGGAATTGAAAATTTTCAAAAGCTCAGAGTGAAGAAT
>CAYUPA010000095.1:0-1662 GCA_964446565.1 uncultured Lachnospiraceae bacterium | reverse complement strand
CCGGGATGCCATCGGGCAGATCGACGAGCGGCGGTATATGGACGCCTTCAAATATACAAGGGTCAGGAGAATATTGAAATACGGCGTTGGATGCTGCAGGAAAAGCTGTAAGGTCGTGCTCCATAAGTGAGCGGAAAAAGGAAAACGCTGTGATATCTTAAATATTCTGATGCTTTTAGATATTTATAAAACGCAAATCCTGAGGGGTTGTCAAACATGTGTTAGGGGGAAAACCAATGATTTGGTTCGAGGATCAAAACGGAAATACCTTATGTATGGAAGTTATATCCGTGGGAGATGTTCAAATTCAAGCATTGTTTGATCCCGGATTTTACCAATACAGATTAAGGAGAACCTCGAAAAGGCATGTACATCAAAGGCATGAGTTATATTTTGCAGAGAGGAATACTTGTCAGGCATGGTGCGGAGGCACGGATTACACATTGAAAGAACATGATATGCTGCTGATTCCAGCGGAAATCATGCATAATGTCATGGCACTGCCGGAAGATTCCTCTCTGTATTCTTTTAAGTTCTCTATTTTTCATACGAAGGCAGTGAATGGGGGGGGTGAAATCTATCAAAGCCTGACGAAGTTCATGGAAAGACCGATCCTTCTCCACGCAAGTCTGTCGACTGCGGATGCTCTGGTGCAGATTCGCGCGGAGCTTGCCTGCAAAAAATTCCTATTTGCGGACATGATTCAAGATTTGCTCAGTGTGTTTTATATTAACCTTTTCCGGCAACTGATGGGCATTGGAAAAATTGATACACGGGACCATAACTTTTCCATAGGAATGGATGCTCAAAATTCGGATTGCCTTCATGGTTTTCAGAAAAGCATCCCCGAGGAATACACGATAGATATCATGGATAATTTCTTTACGGAGTTTTCCTATGATAAGCCGACATTGGGAAATCTGTCAAAAATTTTGCATCTGAGCACCCGGCAGACAGAACGGCTTGTGAAAAAAATCTACGGGATCTCATTCAATGAAAAGCTGACGAAGAGTAGAATTGAGCAAAGTATGTGGTTAATTTCAAAAGGAATTTATTCCATTGAAGAAGTTTCCGAACTTGTTGGCTATGGCTCTTATCATGCTTTCTATGATGCCTTTACCAGGCAAACAGGGCAGACGCCTTCCCAGTACAAACGATCGCTGGAGGGAAGGAAATAGATGATCTGCGTCCTGCGTGGCTGACAATTCCAGCCTTGTATGCCCGTGCCTGCGGTACAGGCTGCCAGAAAAACAAATTCTTTTCGATGACAATTGACACCTTGAAGTAAAAAAGTTCTGAAAACTCCCGTTTTTTGCGGGAGTTTTGCTTTCTTCTATAAATACAGTGGGTAATACTATAGCTGTGGGTCTTCCCTTTTCTCACTTTACATTATTCTTTTAGAGGACACTTGTCGCATTTTTTCTTACTGAATACAAACATAGGCGGCAAGCTTGCGGATCACCCCGTCTTCCCGCACGGAGTAAAGGATCGCGTCAAAATAAACCACAATATAGACCTCATCCAGCGGACGGTTCTGCAAGCCAGTTCGTAACCACATCTACGCTAACCTAGACTGCCTTGGAAATGTTATCTACCGATAATCCCATATTCTGGAGTTCGTATGCCGTTTCTCTGGCCTGATCAGTTCTGCCTTCTTCTACC
>CAYUPA010000094.1:0-6732 GCA_964446565.1 uncultured Lachnospiraceae bacterium | reverse complement strand
AAAGCGCTATGATCGCGCCGAATGTGTCGTGATACTTGAGCCCGTTGCGCAAAGCGCCGTATCCGCCCATGGACAGGCCGCCGATGTACGTATCCTCGCGTTTGCGGGATAAGGGGAACATTCGTCTTGTGACATCGACCAGTTCCCTGCCGATGAATTCCCCGTAGAAATTGCCGCTTTCGGGCTGATCGACATAAAAGGCGTTGTCGCCGGAGGGCATTACCACGCAGAGATCGCGCTCCTCCGCGAAGCGCTGGATGCGCGTCCCGTTGACCCAGTCCGTATAGTTTCCAAATACGCCGTGCAGAAGATACAGCGTTTTATACCGGGTATCCCTGATTTCGTCCGTCAGCTTGTCCACCGGCAAAATCACATTGACAGGCACCGTCCGCATGAGCGACCGGGATATAAAATTCACCTGAATAAATGCCATGATTGCGCCTCCTCCGTTTTTTTACAGTATATACCCGAACCGGGATGATTGCAACATGAATCATACAGGTTTTAGACCCCGCGCTTTCCATCGGATTCATCGCATGCTTGCCGGGTCGCTCGATTTCGGAGACGACGGAGTGATCGGAATTCATTATTTCCACGTGCCTCGGCGTGTTTTTCAGCCGCCGCATTCGCGTCCTTTATGATTTTCCGGCTGAGTTTCTCATGAAAATTCAGGGTCGGGAAGAGAAGAACCGCGCACACAAGATTAAAGATCGTATTTATATCGGCGATGCCGCCGGAGTCGAGGGGCGAGTTCCAGAAGCTGTCCAGCAGCCCGAATTGGTGCGCCGCCGTCACGCCGGCCAAAATCAGGGCGGATTTGCCGAGGTTGTAGAGAATATTGACACAGCCCACGCGCTTTGCGTCCGGTTTTGCGCCGATGCTGCACACGATCGCGGTGGTGACGCAGTCGCCTAAATAAATGCCGACGAGTACCGCGTAGATCGTGCCGAAGGTCAGCTGCCCCGACAGGGAGAAAGCCTGCAGGATGCCGATGGTCGCGGAGGAGCTTTGCAGGACGAAGGCGACCGCGGCTCCGATTCCGTAGGCGAGAAGCGGATTTTTTCCTAAATTGGAAAAAAGCGTTTCGATGATTCCGCTTTCCGCGAGACTGCTGACGGCGTTGGTCATGTTCAGCAGTCCGGTGAAAAGAATGCCGAAGCCGAGGACGATCTGACCGATTTTTTTGGAACTCGGGGATTTTGCGCCCATAACAAGGATGATGCCGATGATCAGCGCAAGGGGCGCGAGCGTCGACGGTTTGAAGAATTGCAGGATCGAGGCTCCTGAAGAGTCAAGGTCCAGAAGACGGATAATCTGGCCGGTTACGGTTGTGCCGACATTCGCGCCGATGATGATGCCGAGCGACTGGTGCAGGGAAATGATGCCGACGCCGACAAGACCGGATGTGATTACGATCGTCGCGGTGGAGGACTGAATGACGACTGTGATCATAAGCCCGAGAAGAAAGGCTTTGACCGGCGTGTTGGTCAGCTTTTCCATCGCGGTTTTCAGCGTGCTGGAAGCGCATTCCTTCAGGCCGTCTCCCATAAGACGCATTCCGTAGAGAAACAGCGCGAGGCCGCCCAGCAATGTGATAAGATCAAAAATATCCATAAACCCTCGCCAATAAAATTTCATTTCTTGATTTCATTTGCATTGTACTCGAAGGGTATGGATTATTCTACTTTTTTCGCCTTTTTCGTGAGTATCGGGCGAAACAGAACGGCTTTCGCGAATAATTTGTGCAAAATAATTAAAAAATAAAGGGCGATCAGCCTTTTCAGGACATCTTGACGAAAATCCCGCCTCCGTTTATAATAAAATAAACGCGGCGGGATGGGGAACAGCCTGTCACAGACAGATAGTTTGTCATTATGCGCAAAATTTCAGTGATAAAGCCCCGCACGGCTGTCAGAAACAGCAGCCGAAATATAGTGCGGCTGGGAGGGATATCTATGCGGACAGCGCTGACAATCGCCGGCAGCGATTCCAGCGGGGGCGCCGGAATTCAGGCGGACATCAAGACCATGACGATGAACGGCGTGTATGCGATGAGCGCCGTGACCGCGCTTACGGCGCAGAATACGATGGGCGTCCGGGACATCTTCGAGGTGAGCCCTTCGTTTTTAAAGGAGCAGATCGACGTGGTTTTCGAGGACATTCGGCCTGACGCGGTTAAGATCGGCATGGTTACAAGCGCGGGCCTGATACGGACCATAGCGGACCGACTCAAAGCTTACGAGGCCGTCAACATTGTCGTTGACCCCGTTATGGTCTCGACGAGCGGGTCAAATCTCCTGCAAAAGGACGCTGTGGCGGTTCTAAAGGAAGAGCTTCTGCCCGCGGCGACGGTGGCGACACCCAATATTCCGGAGGCGGAGATTCTGGCCGGCGTGCGGATTCACGGGGAAGCGGAAATGGAAGAAGCCGCGCGCCGCATCGGGGACGCGTATGGCTGCGCGGTGCTGGTAAAGGGCGGCCACAGCGTGAGCGAGGCGAACGATCTTCTCTATAAGGACGGCGCCGTTTTCTGGTTCAGAGGACGGCGGATCGAGAATCCGAACACGCACGGCACGGGCTGTACGCTTTCAAGCGCGATCGCTGCCAATCTCGCGAAGGGGTTCGAACTGGAAGAATCCGTGCGGCGGGCGAAAGACTACGTTTCCGGCGCGCTTTCGGCGATGCTCGATCTTGGAAACGGGAGCGGGCCAATGAACCACGCGTTTGCGCTCGGCGGCTTCTTTTCCGAAGAAAAAAAGATTCCCTCCGGGGAAACAAATGAAATCCGTTAGGATTATACACGGCGCGGCGCGGGCTGTGCGGACGGCCGGCGGATATAGACGAGGGCGCCCTTTAGATTTAGACAAGGCGTCCGGCGGATATAAACGCGGACGGCCCGCGAATTCAGCGGGTAGAGGCGCGCGTATACGAGGCAAAGCCGTCCGTCTCAAAGCGGGAGCCGTCTTCCGCGATCCAGAACGCTTCCGCGGAGCAGGCGGAGGCGAGGGCTTTCCCCTCCTCGAGGGGCAGCAGAAACAAAGCCGTTGAGAGCATATCGGCGGCGGCGGAACTCTCGCAGACGACGGTGACGGAATGATAGGAGTCCGCGGGATAGAGCGTGTCCGGGTCGATGATGTGCGCGTAGGGTTTCCCGGCGACGGTGTAATACCGCTGGTAGTCGCCGCTCGTAACAACGCTTTCGGCCCGCACGTGCAAGGTGGCGGCAAGCGCCTTTTCGTTCTCCGGGTCCGCGATGCCGATGGAAAAGGTCTCCCTTGAAAGCGCCTCGGAAGGGCCGATGCAGATGACGTTGCCGCCCAGATTCAACAGCGCGTCGGTGCATCCCATGGCGCGCAGGGCCTCGGCGGTCCGGTCCGCGGCATATCCCTTGGCGAGCGCCCCGAAATCGACGGACGCCTCCGGGTCGGACAGGTAGGCGGTCTGCGCGGTATCATCCAGGACCAGATTGTCGATGGACGTATGGCGTGACGCGGTACGAAGCTCTTCTTCCTTCGGCAGCCGCGCCTGTTCGGGATTTGCAAGGCCCTCTTCACGATAGCGGCGCCAGATGGACAGGACGGAACCCATGGCGATATTCACACGGCCTCCGGTCGTGTCACAGGCTTCCTTTCCCCACGCAAGACAGGCATACAGGCTGTTCGATACCGGAACGGGACGGATTCCCGCGTTTTGATTGACGGTATACAGGTTGTTTCCATATGCGTGATCGATATCAAGCGCTTCATGATACGAGCGAAGGATTTCATACGCCCGGTCACGGTATCGTTCGAAGGTTTCCTCATCCGTGTTATAACAGGTCAAAGAGGAGACGGTATCGAAAAGGTCGTACCAGCTTGCCGTCAGTTTTTCATCCCGCGCGGAGCAGCCGGGAAAAAGAACCAGAGCGGCCAGCAGAATCGGAAACAGGCGGCGCATGGAAGACTCCTTCCTATTCGCAGTTTGTATGAACAAAATCGAGCCTTTTCAGGGCCGGCAGGACCGCGCGGAGCAAAAGGCCGTTTACCGCGCCCATAACCGCGCCCGACAGAATCAGGACCGGCAGATACGAGACGTAGACGGCGCTTGTGAGCAGGAGGCTGACCGCGAGAAGCTGCCCCAGATTGTGAAAGACCGCGCCGGTCATGCTGAGCGACATATAAGAGATGCGCTTTCCGCAGAGTTTCATAAGAAGAATCAGTACGCCGACGGAAATCAGACCGCCGCTTAGGGAGAGCAGGCCGGCCGTCGCGCCTCTTGTCAACAGAACAAACAGGCTCTTGAGAACGGCAAGCAGCAGTGCCTGTCCGGAGCCGATAAAAAAGAGACAGTACATAATCACGATGTTGGACAGGCCCAGCTTGACGCCGGGCGGCAGAAACGGGGCCTCGGGCAGAAGCCCTTCGACGAAGGACAGAACAATGCAGAGGGCAAGCAGCAGGGCGGCTGAAGTTAAACGAAGTGTTGCGGGACGCAGATTCATGGCGTTTCCTCCGGAAATGAGGGGTTAAGCGGTTCATGAGGAATCCTGCGCCTTCGGATGCGGAGTGTCCGCTTCCGCCCGTACGCGCGGGACGCCCGAAAGGCCGGACTCTCAGAATCAGCGCAGGATGATATCCGGTGTCTCCGGCTCCGCGCCGTCGATCCGGAGGACGATTTCATTCGGCAGGCATACGGCGGTTTGGCCGGGATGAGAGAGAAAACCGGTTCGGATACAGGTGCGGTCCCGGCAGTCGGACGTGTGAAAGGCAACCGCCCCATCCTTAACCTCAAAGGAGACCTGCGGACATTCCGCGAAGGAGACGATGCCGTCCACGCTGAGATCGATCTGTCCGATCCGCTCGTCGTGCAGGTAGACGGAGGCTTGAGAGCCTGCCGCGGAGGAGGAGAGGACAAGCCACAGAATCAGCGCCGCCGCGCAGAAAAACAGCGCGAGGCCGATATCCCGCAGGCTGAAAAACCGTCTTCCTTCCGCCATGGCATCCTCCCCTGTATTTACAGATCTTTTGGCACGGCGAACCGCTGTCCGCCTCCCTGTATTACAAACCTGCCGGGCACGGCGAACCGCTGTCCGTCCTTGTATTACAGACCTGCCGGCACGGCGAACCGCTGTCCGGCCCCGTATCATAAACTCGCCGGGCACGGCGAACCTCCGTCCGGGTTTTCCTATTGTATCACAGGATTCGGCCTCTGTCCACCCGCCCGGCGCTGCGGGCGCTTCCCTTCGGGTTTCAGCCGCTCCAGCCTGTTTCCTTCAAGAATGCATTTCAGGCAATGCAGCAGCTGTCCGCGCTGTTCCGGCGAGAACTGGAGCAGCAGATGAATGATTTCGAGAGAAGTCCGGTCCGCGGAACGGTTGACGCTGAACAATCCGTCCAGGCTCATATTCAGGGCTGAAGCCAGAAGAAGAATCGAATCAAGGCTCGGCCGCTGCCCGCATTCAATTCGGCTAAGCTGCGTCGTCGACATGTCGAGACGGTTCGCGACCTGCTCCTGCGTAAGCCCGAGCTCCCTCCTCCGTAGTTTGATTTGCCGTCCGACATCACAGAAATCAACAGGATAAAGAGGTTTCATAGTAAATACTCCTTTCAATAATGCATCGTTTTAGATAATTATATATAGAAACGGCAAAATTGAAAAGGACTAAACATATCAAGTTTTGCTAAAAATTTACATATCGTGTTGCAAAATGCATTCACGGGAAGATAAAAAATTAAAATTTAGCGATTGCAGGGTCCGTGATGGTTATGATACAATGAAAACAGGTGATTTATCGTAATGTATGTAAACAGCGGGCCTTCCGGTTTGAGAGTAAACAGCGGGCCTTCCGGCGTGAGTGTAAGGACGTATTATGGAAAATCTGATTTTAGCAGCCAATGTGGTGCTGCCTCTGTTTCTCTGCATCGCGGCGGGGTACGGATTAAAGAAACTCCGTATGTATACCGACGACGCGCTGAATCAGATGAACCGTCTGTGTTTTCGTTTTTTTCTGCCGCTGTATCTCTTTAACAGCATCTACACAACGGATATTGCCCGCGCGTGGAACGGAAAGCTGATTCTGTTTGCTGTTCTCAGCGTTCTTTGCTGGTTCGCCCTCCTGATGATCGTGATCCCCCGGTTTGAAAAAGAAAACGCCAGACGGGGCGTGCTGGTGCAGGGCATCTTCCGGAGCAATTTCGTTTTGTTTGGCCTGCCGGTCGCGACGGCGCTCTGCGGAGAGGACCGGGTCGGCGCAACGTCTCTGCTGATCGCCTGCATCGTTCCCCTTTTCAATATGCTGTCGGTCGTCGCGCTCGAAACGTTTCGGGGAGGCCGTCCGAGCCTTCGTAAGATACTTCGGGGCATTGTTACAAATCCTTTGATTATAGCGTCCCTTCTTGGCATCGCGGCCTGTCTTGCCCGCGTCCGGCTTCCTTACGCGGTAACGAAAGCGTTGACGGACCTTTCCCGCGTCGCGACGCCGCTGTCAATGGTCGTACTGGGCGGCTCCTTTGCCTTCGGGAAAATCAAAGGGCGCTTCCGCGAACTTGCCTTCGGCGTCCTCGGGAAGCTGGCGGTCGGCCCGCTGCTCGTCATTCCCATCGCCGCGGCGCTGGGATTCCGGAACGAAGAGCTGGCTTCGCTGATGATCATGTTCGCCTCGCCGACGGCGGTCGCCTCCTATACAATGGCGGCGCAGATGGACGGCGACGCGGATTTGGCGGGCGAACTCGTCGTCTTTACGTCCTGTCTCTC
>CAYUPA010000093.1:0-6783 GCA_964446565.1 uncultured Lachnospiraceae bacterium | reverse complement strand
CTTTCCGAAAGAATGCCGGCCGTAAGCAGCCGGGCGATGATCGGCGTAATGCCGCCCTTTGTCATTTGCAGCTTTTTGGCAAGCTCCGCGCGGGAGATTCCGTCGGAACGGAAGATTTCGCTGACGATGCGGGCTTCGTTCTCCACGCGGATGGAACTCGTCGTTCTAATCGCCGGCGTTTTCAAAAGAAGCCCTCCCCGGCTCAAGCGCCCGAAAATCCGGAATGATAAAATCGGCGCCGGCCTTTTTCAGCTTCTCGAATTTCCCCGGATGAAAGAGGCCTGATTTTTTCTCCTCGTCGCTCGCCACGCCCAGCGTCACGGCGTCGGCTCTGCGTCCCAGTTCGATCTCGACCCTGCCGTCGCCGACCACTAAAAGTTCCGCGCCGGAAAGTCCCTCCGAGGTCAGAATCCGGCGAATGACCCATTCCTTGGAACAGCCTTTTTGCCGGTGCGGCGACCCCTTCGCATACCGGATATACGGAAGGATTCCCAGAAGTCCGGCCTCAATCTGCAGATCGGCATCGTCCGTTCAGCTGGCAATATAGATGGCGATGCCTCTGTTCCTCAAATCCTTCAGGAACGGGACGCTGCCCGGTATCAGATACGCCTCCGCCTTTGCCTCGCCCCGCGCAAGAGCCTGTTTGCGCCGCTCGACGCCTTCCATCAAAAGCGCGTTGTAGCGGTCCTTATAGTCCCAGGGGTCCGGCTCCGGACCGCCCGTCGTTTCCGCCACGGTCCGGGCCAGCCATTCCATCTGATAAATGGTCTGCACGCCCGCGGATTCGTCGATATAGCGGTCCACCCGGCTCTCCATGTCCGAATCCGGCGGCAGAACGGAGAGCATCATCCGCCGCATGACCGCCTCCCACCCGCAGCGCAGGGTCGAAATCGTTCCGTCAAAATCAAAAACAGCCGCCTGAATTCCCTTCACGCTCTTTCCTTCGGAGCGGCTGCGGTATACCCCGTCCATTTCCCCTATGCCTCCCCGTTCCCGGCGGAGCGGCCGGCATACAGCCGGTAGGCCGCGCGGATTTCGTCCGGAGAGGCGCTGCCCGTGGTGCCGATCTTCTTAATTACGACGGCGGAAACCAGACAGGCAAATTCAGACGCCGCGTCCTCTTTCCCGATCACGGCGTAGGCAAGCGCAAAAGCCGCCATAAAGGCGTCGCCCGCTCCGACAAAATCAATCGGCGGCTCGACCGGACAGGCGCCGATCGTTTGACTGCCCGAAGGACCGCAGCAGATGAGCCCCTTCTCCCCCATGGTCAGTAAAACCATTTTTGCGTCGGTTTCCTTCAAAAGACGCGCCGCCGCGTTCTCCATCGCCTCTTCGTCCTTTGACAGCGCGAGGTCAAGGCCAAAACAGCGGCAGGCCTCCACCTCGTTAGGCTTGAGCACCGCGCATCGATAGGCGGAAATACGGTTCCTGCTGTCCACCACAATGGGTTTGTTTTTTCCGAGGCGGCCGATATCCGCGATGATCTCCGGCGTCAGACAGCCGTTTTGGAACTGATCCGAAACCAGCACGATGTCGGATGATTGCGCCATCGCAAGAAAATTCTCCCGCAGTCTTTCGCGGACGTCCCGCGGCAGCGGCGCAGAATTCGCGAAATCGATCCGGGGGGCCTCGTAGCGCACGCCGGACAGACCGCAGCGGATGGGCTTGCAGTAGGCCGGCGTCACAAGCTGATCCGAAACCACGAGGCAGCGGTCCGATACCTGTATTTTTTCAAGCTGCTCCTTTACAAGCCACGCGCGCCAATCCGTCCCGACGCAGCTTACGAACTGCAGATTCTTCGCTCCCATGGCGGAAAGGTTCGCGGCAACGTTCGATCCGGCTCCAAGACTTGCCTTCTCCTCGAAAATCGGAAGCGGTAACTCCGGGTCTTCTCTTGAAAGCTCGCTTTTCGTCATATCGGCCATCCAATAGAGATCGACGCACGCATCGACGATGAGACCCACTTTAATCCGCGGAATTCCGTTCAAAATGGTTTCCAGCTGTTCTTTTCCAAGCCTCATCGCTTCGGCTCTCCTTCCGTCAAAAGCCGGTACAGCGCGGGAATGGTGTCCCTGTGATTGCCGCAGATATAGAGGCCGGTTCCTCCCAGACTGACAGGACGGTTCATGATGTTTTTTCGCGGACGGTAATAATAATGAAAGTGGTCCTTACTGACCTCCGTTTTATAATCGCCGAGCGGAATGATGTCAAAATTCGCCGTCGTAATATGCCGCGTTTCGTACCCGCAGTTCCGGACGATCGACAGGGCTTTCAAAAAGACCTCGGCTCCGGTCACGGCCGACCCGATGTTCAGAAATACTCCGCCCTCCAAATCCTTGAGCGAATTGGTGAAAATTCGAAAATCCTTCCCGCTTGTACGGCCCAAAGCGGCGAAATCCACCGACGGATGCTCATGAATGATATCCGTTCCCATCGTCACGTGATAGGTCGCCGGTACGCCCATGGAATAGGCGTTAAAGAAAACGCAGTCGTTCCGATAGGGAAAACGTTCGGGATGGCCGCTTACATAGTGGGCGAGCGCTTCCCCGTAGCCGAAGCCCCTGCCCGCCCCCTCGCGAATGGCTTCGTTCATCCAGGCGCCGGTTTCCTCCCACATGCCGAAGGACCCGTCTTCTATGGCGGTCGGAACATACTCCGAGGTGCCGCCCAGATACGCCAGTTCAAAATCGTGGATGCTGCCCGCGCCGTTCGAGGCGATGTGCGTAAGAATTCCCCGCCGCATCAGTTCGATCAAATACCGCGACAGCCCGCATTTAATCACGTGCGCGCCGTAAAAGGCAATGACCGGCCTCCGGCTGGCCCGGGCCTCGCGAATCTTTGCCGCAAGCAGGGTCAGTTCCGGACTTGAATACTCGCTTTCCTCGCGTCCCGGCGTCTTCAGATTGTCAATGCGCACCAGATTGACCCGGTCCCGGGCGCTGTACGTTTTGATGCGGCTGAAATCAAATACAGCGGGTTTTAGCAGTTCCATCTTCATCCCTCCTGTAAAATCTTTGTATGATACTTAGTTTGGGTCGATAACTAACCAGGGCAAAAAACAGCCCCTGACGCCGGGGCCGAAAAGCCTGCCTGCTGTTTCGTGCGGACCTCCCTCTTCTCCCGCCGGGGCCGCGCCCTCCGCCGCGAACAGACTCTATCGTTCGCGGAAGAGGGCGTCTTTTTTTCAAACCGCCTCAGGCGGAGACATCGTCAACAAACAGCCGGCGCGGACCCTCTTCCTTTTTCCGGAAACCGTTTGCCCGCTTCTCAAAGAAGGCGGTCGCAACCTGCGGAAAGAGCGCGTAGCTCAGCACGTCCTCTTCCTGTCGGATCCACTGCCTGCACTCTTCCTCATATTTCGGAAGCTCCGGCGCAAGCAGGTCGGCGGGCCGGCAGGTAATGACCTCCTCGTCCCCGATCGCTTTCCGGCGGACCTCCTCGTTCACAGGGCCCGGCAAGGTGCCGTACTCGCCCCTTAGCAGCGCCTTGGACTCCTTCGGAATCATTTTATACCGCTCGCCCGCGATCACGTTCAAAACGGCCTGCGAACCGACGATCTGGCTTGTCGGCGTCACGAGAGGCGGATACCCGAAATCCTCGCGGACGCGCGGCACCTCGGCCAGCACCTCGTAGTATTTATCCTCCGCCTTCGCCTGCTTCAGCTGGGACAGCAGATTGGAAAGCATCCCGCCCGGAACCTGATACAAAAGCGTATTCGGGTCCACGTTCAGCACCTTCGGGTTCAGGATGCCTTCTTCCTTCATACGGGCGGCAACGCCGCGGAAATGCTCCGCCGCCTTGTTAAGCTGCTGCAGATCGAGGCCCGTATCCCGGTCGGAACCGGCAAGCGTCGCGACCAGCGATTCCGTGCAGGGATTTGAGGTTCCGTTCGCAAACGGCGAGAGCGCGCAGTCAACGATATCGACGCCGGCCGCCGCCGCGAGAAGGTTCGTCATATCCCCGGTGCCTGTGGTGTTGTGCGTGTGCAGATGAATCGGCACACGAATCACCGATTTCAGCCGTTTGATCAGGGAATAGGCGTTATAGGGAAGCAGAAGATTGGCCATGTCCTTGATGCAGATCACATCCGCGCCCATTTTCTCAAGACGCATCGCGAGCTTGATGAAATATTCCTCATCGTGAACCGGACTGATGGTGTAGCTGATCGCCGCCTCACAGATGCCGCCGTAGTATTTGACGTATTTCATGGCCGCTTCCATGTTGCGCGTATCGTTCAGCGCGTCGAAAATCCGCACGACGTCGATGCCGTTTTCGATCGATTTTTTGCAGAACTGCTCGACCACGTCGTCCGCGTAATGCTTATAGCCCAGAATGTTCTGGCCGCGGAGAAGCATCTGCAGGCGGGTGTTCGGCATCGCCTTTTTCAGCGTCCGCAGCCGTTCCCACGGGTCCTCGTCAAGATAGCGCATACAGACGTCGAAGGTCGCGCCGCCCCAGCACTCCAAAGACCAGTAGCCGATTTTATCCAATGTTTCGCACGCGGGCAGCATATCCTCGATCCGCATACGGGTCGCGGCCTGGGACTGGTGCGCGTCGCGCAGAATGGTATCCGTAATCTGTAATGGATTTTTTGCCATACTGTTCCTCCTTTCGAATTATCCGAACAAGGCCAGCAGCACGCCCGCCGCCAGAGCGGAGCCGATCACGCCGGCTACGTTCGGGCCCATCGCGTGCATCAGCAGGAAGTTGCCCGGATTCTCCTTCTGCCCCACAGTCTGCGAAACGCGGGCGGCCATCGGAACCGCGGAAACGCCGGCGGAACCGATCAGCGGATTGATCTTGTCGCGGCAGAACAGGTTCATGACCTTGGCCAGCAGGACGCCTCCTGCTGTGCCGAGCGCGAAAGCGACAACGCCCAGCGCGAGGATTCCCAGCGTCTGCACGTTCAGGAATGAACCGGCGGTTGCGGTCGCCCCGACCGAAAGGCCCAGAAGAATAACGACGATATTCATCAGCTCGTTCTG
Organism: uncultured Lachnospiraceae bacterium; assembly: GCA_964446565.1. GTDB lineage: Bacteria > Bacillota > Clostridia > Lachnospirales > Bianqueaceae > CAYUPA01. The sequence continues at coordinate 1,798 of CAYUPA010000093.1, read as the reverse complement.
CACCGTCTTGCTCAGACGGTCCACAACGCCGCACTCCCGCATCAGATTTCCCAGCATCAGCGCGCCGATAAGAGGCGCCGCGGACGGAACGAGAAGACTTACAAAAATGGTAACGACGATCGGGAAGATGATCTTTTCCGTCTTGCTGACCGTACGCAGCTGCTTCATCACGATCGCGCGCTCCTTCTTCGTCGTCAAACCCTTCATGATCGGCGGCTGAATGACAGGCACGAGCGCCATGTAGGAATACGCGGCGACGGCGATCGGCCCCAGCAGATGCGGGGCCAGCTTGGTTGTTTCATAAATCGCGGTCGGGCCGTCCGCCCCGCCGATGATACCGATGGAAGCCGCCTCAGCCGGCGTAAAGCCAAGGTAGCGCGCGCCGACGAACGTCAGGAAAATGCCGATCTGCGCCGCGGCGCCCAAAAGCAGGGTCTTCGGATTCGCGATCAGCGGTCCGAAATCGGTCTGCGCGCCGACTCCAAGGAAGATCAGCGAAGGATAGATGCCGAGCTTGACGCCCAGATAGAGATAGTCGATCAAACCGGCGTTGCCGTTCCCGAACTCCTCCCAGTGCACATGGCCGCCCGAGAAGAACTCCGCGTGATACATTCCGGCGCCCGGAAGATTTGTAAGAAGCATTCCGAAGGCGATCGGAAGCAGCAGAAGCGGTTCAAATTTTTTGACGATCGCAAGATACATAAGAAGGCACGAGATCAGGATCATGATCAGTACCCTGTAATCCTGACTGATCAGCGAAAAACCGGTCTGCCGGATAAAATTGGTAATGGTTTCCATTGTCCCCATAGACTCAAACTCCTTCTTTCTTTCTGTACCGCTTACCGGATCGTGCAAAGAACGGCGCCCGTCTCAACCGACGCACCCTTCTGAACGCTTACGCCGTCCACGGTGCCGTCTTTCGGAGCCATGATTTCATTCTCCATCTTCATCGCTTCGAGGATCATCAGAACATCGCCTTTCTTCACAGCGGCGCCGTTCGATACGTTGACCTTCAGAATGGTGCCGGGCATCGGCGCCTTAATCTGTTCGGCTCCCGCCGAAGAAGGAGCGGCAGGGGCGGCTGACGCGGGCCTGTCCTCTTTTTTCGGAAAATCCGCTCCATCCTTGATTTCTTCCAGTGTAATTTCATAGTCCGTGCCGTTCACATTTACGAGATACTTTTTCATGTTGGTGTTTCCTTCCTTTTTGAAAAATGATAGAGTGTTTTACAGCTTTTTGATGGAGTGAATCCGGATGCCGGCAATATCGGTACCGAGATCTTCCGCGATCGCCGCCGAAACCGCCGCCACAAATTCCTGCCGGTTCGGAATTTCCGCAGCCGACGGGGCCGGTTCCTGCGAGGACGAAGCCTCCGGCTTCTCCCGAATCAACAGTCTGCATAGTCCGCTTGTGATCTTACAGATAAGAATCAGGCATATCAGTCCCAAAAATACCGTACCGACGCCCATACATACAACGAATAAATTGGACATACATCCACCTCCTTCCGCTGAATTTGATCGTATAATGCAATGAAGACCAATTTCCCCTCATTTTATCAAATCTGATAACATCATAGCATTTTTTCCAAAAAAAAGCAAGAGGCTCCTGCTCAAAGCATTTTTTCCAAAAAAACAAGAGGCTCCTGCCGGACTCGAGCCTCCTCAATGTAAAAATTGTTTGTTCGTTTGCGGTTCCAATGGCAAAATCGTTTGCGGTTTCAACGACAGTTCCAACGGTAAAAATCGTCTGCGGTTCCAGCGGCCTCCTCCCGGCCGATCTAAACAAGCTGACGGAC
>CAYUPA010000092.1:0-6798 GCA_964446565.1 uncultured Lachnospiraceae bacterium | reverse complement strand
CTTTTCTTCTCGGATAATCCGGACAATCTGCACACGGAGAATTTCCTGATGACAAGCGACGATCTCGGGCTTACCTGGTCGGAGAAGGCGAAGATCAACCCCGTGCTGGAGGCGGAGCCTGATCCGATGCCTTTCCATCTGGCAGGACCCGGGCATGGAATCCAGCTTTCGGGCGGTCCGCACGATGGCCGTCTGATCGTGCCCTTCTGGCACAGAAAGCGATCCCCGCGGGAGCCGAGGGAGGAGAGGGGCTACTGCGTCTCGATGGTTTACAGTGACGACCATGGCGGGACATGGCAAAATACTCCGCCCCTCGGTCTGCAGTGCTGCGCCAATGAATCCCGAATCGGGCAGACGAAGGACGGCCTGCTGTGGAGCATCCGCACAAACGCGCCTTGCCGGTATCAGAGCGTAAGCACGGACGGCGGGGACAGTTGGAGCCGTCCCGTCCCGCAGGCGGTCGGGGCGGCAAACGACTGCGACGCGGGACTTATCTGTTTTGGCACGGCGCATCCGGGCTATGAAAATGTCGTACTTATCTCGCGTGTGGGGTGTCTCGAGAGACGCCGGAATATGGAGATACTGATCAGCCGGGACGGCGGCTTGACCTATCCGGACAGTATGAAGCTGACCCTGGGGGACGCGATGCCCGGGTACAGCGACCTGTGCGTGATAGAAGAGGATGAGCCGGTGGTGGGCCTTGTGCACTGCAGGGACAACCATGTGCTGTTTTCGCGGATTTCCATGCAGGCGCTGACCGGCGGGAAATATGACGGGACGAGACGAAAGGTCTGGTTGTAATAATAAGGGACAACGCAAATATCGCAAAGGGCGGAAGAAGCGGCAGCATTACGCGGCGCCGCGCGGGCAGGCCGTGAAGGGAATCTTTGAGGAACTTGTGCGCCGGATGGAGGCGCAGGGAGGCGCGATTCATCCGTCCCGTGTCAAGACGGGCAGTTCCCTGACCGGTTATCTGACGATCGGGCATGATCATGATACGCCGTTCGATCCCGAAGCCCTCAAGAGGGTCGCGGATGATCTGATGGAGGAAACCGGCGTCCGCGTCTTTTTTCACGCGCAGTTTTTGGATGCCGTCAAGGAAGGAGACAGGCTCAGCCATATCATCATTGCCGATAAATCGGGCATCCGCGCGATCCGCGGCGATGTGTTCATCGACTGCACCGGCGACGCGGACGTGGCCGTCCGAAGCGGCGTGGATTACGTCTTAGGGGACGGTCAGGGCACAATGCAGCCTGCGACCATGAATTTTCGGGTCTGCAACGTGGACGAGGCCAAAACCCGGCAGTATGTTAAGGAGCATCCGGATGATTTCATGTTCATTCGCCTTGCCCGGAAGGCGCGGGAAGCGGGGGATTTTCCCATCAACCGAAGACGCGCCATTATTTTTGAGACGTCGATTCCGGGCGTCTGGATGGTGAATTCCACGCGGATTCAGCATTTTGACGGCACGGACGCCGACCAGCGCTCCAAAGGGGAGGCGGAGGGACGCCGTCAGGTGAAGATTGCTTTTGACTATCTGAAAAAATACGTTCCGGGTTTTTCAGAGGCTGTGCTGATGGATTCCGCCTCGGAGATCGGCGCGAGGGAGACCCGCCACATCCGCGGGCTCTATGAGCTGACGGAGGAGGACATCGAGAGCGGCCGCCATTTCGAGGACTGCATCGCCATGGGCGGGTTCCCGATGGACATCCATGATAATACCGGACGGCAGGACCGGTTCATTGAGCCGACAGACGCGAACTACTATGAAATTCCCTACCGCTGTATGGTTCCGGAGACCATTCCAAATCTGCTGGTAGCGGGACGCCCCGTCTGCGCGGCCCCCATGGCGGCGGCAGCGATCCGGATCATGCCGACCTGCATCGCCATGGGAGAGGCGGCGGGTGTCGCGGCTTCTCTGTCCCATGAAGCGGGCGCCGCGGTACAGCAGGTCGATACCGCCCTGCTGCGGCGCCGCCTTGCGGAGGAGGGCGCCTGTGTGGAACTGCCGTAAACCGGCGCGCAGCGCGCATTCCCTACATTTTTATCTCCGGCTTGTAAACCCGCTCCACGACCTGTAAGGAGCGCAGAGCCTCCCTGATGGTGCAGGTGATTTCCTGTTTTCCCAGCACCGCGTTCAAAAACTCCGAATCTTCATCCCGGAACATATCGTTGCGCCGGGTCGGATATTCCTTTCGGTTCCACGCCCGTGTCGTCGTGTTGTACCAGCTGAGCGTGGCGCTGTCCCAGGAGGCGAATTCCACAATAATGGTTCCCTCTACGCCGATCAGTTCCATCTGGCGCCTGCGGGGATGCTGGTAGAAGTCCAGATGCACAGTGGCGGTCATGCGGTCCTCAAAGCGGAGAAGAAGTTCTATAGAGTCCGGCGACTGCATACCCATGTCGCTGAAAGAACCATAGACCGCGTAGACATCCCGTACAGGCCTGTCGGCATACCACAGCGCCAGATCGATATCGTGAACCAGGTCAAAGGCGCCGGAATAGCGGGAGTAGTACATATTCATATAATTGGGCTGGATTTCCGCGAAAGGCTCTCCCATGAGAGCGCGGATGTTCACGAGCCGTCCGATTGTGCCCTGCTCCAGCAGAGCCTTGGCGAGGCGCAGAACCTCGTGATAACGGAAACAAAAGCCCACCATGACCTTTTTCTGCTGCCTGTCAGCCAGCGCCTCAAGCTCCTGCACCCCTTCCGACGAGGTGGACAGGGGCTTTTCGAGAAAGACATGGCATCCGGCCTTCAGCGCTTTTTCCGCCATGGGCAGATGCATAGCCGTGGGCGTACAAATAAATACCGCGTCGAACGTCCCCTCTTCAAGCGCCTTGTCATAGTCGTCGGTCATGGCAATCTGAGGGAAAAGCGCGCTGAACGACTCTCTTCCCGCCGCCGCGGGATCGCAGGCCGTGATCCGGGTAAGCCCCAGTTTCGTCAAAACCTCGGCATGGCGTTTGCCAATGGACCCGCAGCCGGCGAGAAGCACCCGCAATGAGGAAAACGGTGTCATTTGCATGTGGAAAACCCTCCGTCTACTACAAGATTCTGCCCGGTGACATAACTGGAAGCATCGGAGGCAAGGAAGAGTACCGCCCCGATCAAATCCTGTCCGATGCGGCCCATGTGCCGCAGGGGCGTCATATCCGAATAGGCCTGCACAAAAGCCGGGCTGAGTTCGCCTTTATCAAAACCTCCGGGCGAAAGGCAGTTGACACGTACACCATAGGGCGCCATAAAAGCGGCCAGATCCCGTGTCATGCCGATAACGCCGCCCTTGGCGGCCGCATATTCCACAGGCTGCTCCATTTTGTTGGCCTTGTGGTACATCTCCCGGTCGCGGCCAATGATTCCCGCGGTGGAACCCAGGTTGATGATGACCCCGCTGCGCTGCTTCGCCATCACTTCGCAGGCGGCGCGGCAGCAGAAGAGGGACCCTGTCAGATTGGTGTTTATCATGTTCTGGATGTCACGGGGATCCCGCTTCAGAAAATTACATTCTCCTATGCCGGAGCCGCCTCCGGCGTTGTTGATAAGGATGTCGATTCGCCCAAAAGCGGATACGACCTGCTGAATCATGGCTTCACAGCTGTCATAGTTTACCTGGTTGAGCGCAAGACCCAGCGCCGCCGCGCCGGTTTCTTCCTTCAGCCGGCTCGCTGCCTCTTCCGCCCTGTGAAGGTCCCGGGATGTAATGACCACCCTGCAGCCGCATTCCGCGAGGGCCTGGGCCGCGTCCCACCCAAGGCCGGCGGACCCGCCGGTAATTATGGCAACTTTTTCCGTCAACTCAAAAAGATTTTTCACGGATGGGATCATCGCTCGGCCTCCATTCAAAAAAATTTTTCACGGATGAGATCATCGCCTGTCCTCCAACTCAAAAAATTTTTTCACGGACAGGATCATCGTTCGGCCTCCTGTTTCGGCAGCACAATGCCGTTCGCGGTCAAAATGTCGGCCGCTTCCGCCTCCTGCTGCGGCGTATACGGAAGGAGGCCGGAGGAAAGGCCCTCTCCGCCGATTCCGAAAATTTTGCTTAAACATTTCATGCCGCTCATCCAGCACCCGTTCAGGAAAATCGTTTTACGCACTTCATAGATTGTTTTCTGCAGTTCCATGCTGCGGGCGATGTCCCCTCTTTTGCCGGCTTCATACATTTCCACAAAAAGCTCCGGCATGAAATCAGCGAGGCCCGGAATGCAGCCCGCCGCGCCGCAGAGCACGGAAACGGCGCACAGTTCCTCGGCTCCGTTCAAAATGGAGATCGGCTTGTCCTTGCAGAGGAACAGGATACGCTGCAGGTGCTGCCAGTCGGCGGAACTGTCCTTGCAGGCCACAATGGGCTCGTAATCCGCGAGGCGGGCTATCGTTTCCGGAAGGATATTAACCTGCGTCATCTCCGGAATATTATAAACCGCGATATTCAGGCTTGTGTGGCTGCATATATAATCAAAATGCCGCAGGATTTCATCCTGCCCGAAGCTGCGCAGATAAAAAGGCGCCGAGCAGACAGCCACCGTGCCGCCCATGGCTTCAATTTTTTTCAGCCGCTCCACAACTCTCGACGCGGAAGAATCGATAGCTCCGCAGAAGACATCCACTCTGCCGTTTACGGCTTTCAGAACTTCCCGCGTATTCTCCTCCCATACGTCGTCGCACAGGCGCATGGCTTCCCCCGAACTGCCGCCGGGGAATACGCCCGTAACGCCCCCTGCGATGCAGTGCTCAACCAGCCTGTGAACGGCCGGCTTGTCAAGTTTTCCGTCCTGCGTCAGCGGCGTAATCAGCGGCGGAATAATTCCAGTATATTTTTTCATTTGCTTTCACTTTCTGTCAGCGGACGACCGCGCACTCCTTTTGTCCGGGCGATGCGGGTCTGTCCGGTTTGGGCCCTAAACAGCTTTCGCGGTCTACGATATTGGGCTGAAAAAGGTAATAGTCAAAATTGGAACCCGGCTGTTTGCCATGAATCAAATTGTGAAGAATATGGGCGGCGCTCGCGCCGATTTCCGCGCTTTTATAGGACACGGAGGAGACGGGAGGACTGCAGGCGGCGCCGGAAGCGGTGTTGTCGTACCCGATTACGCCGATATCATCGGAAATCCGGAGGCCGCAGTATCGTACGGCGCGATACACCTCCATGGCGATCGCGTCGTTAAAACAGAAAACGGCATCCATCGCTTTCTCACGGCGAAGCAGCGCGCACATCCTGTCGAAAATGCTTTTTTCCTCCTTGTGAGGCAGTACGATGAGCCGCCTGTTGATTTCCGATCCGTGTTCCAAAAGAGCGCTGATATACCCCTGGCAGCGGTCTATGCTGGACCTGTAACTCACCTCCGCAAGGAAAGCGATGTTCTGATAGCCGCGCCCGATCAGATGTCTGGCCGCGATATAGCCTCCGTAAAAATCGTTGGACTTGACGATTGGCGCCTTGACGCCTTCCACGCCGCGATTGCAGAACACAAAGGGAATATTGGACTCCTGCAGCGTTTCGTAAAGCTGATAGCTTGCGCGGACTTCCCCGGATACGACCGGCACGATGATAAATCCGGATACTCCGGAGGCAAGAATTCTGCGAATGTAGCAGTCCTGCTTATTGGGATCGTTCTCTGTGCAGCATAAAATAACATTGGCGCCGCTTGCGGAGGCGTAACTCTCGATTCCATGGATGAGTTCCGGATAGGTAGCGTCCGTGATATTTGGAACAATCACGCCCCAGTTCTCAACGGAAGGGACTTTTCCGTTAATCAGCCCTATCACATAGGTCCCGCTGCCAAATCGGGAAGTAAGAACGCCTTCCTCTTCCAGTTCCTTAATGGCCCGGTCCAGTGTCGTGCGTGTGGTTTCCAGTATTTTGCATAAGGCAAGGCGGGACGGAAGGCGGGCTCCCGGCTCCATCTGCCCTATCATGGGAATGAGCTGTTCTTTAATTTCCTTATACCGTAACATGGCACCTCCCTCCTTGGTCCCTGTACCGGCCAACCCCGTTCCGCAGCGGCGGAAAATGCGGTTCCGGGTCGGGGCGGTTCCTACAGCCGGATCAGACGTTTCCTGCATCCGGAGCAGGCGGTTTCTCCATTCGGTGCAGACTTTTCCTCCATTCGGAGCAGGCTTTTCCTACAGAAACAATACAATGACAGCTGTCAGATTGCAAGCTTTTTGGCAAAATCGGTCAGTTTTTTCAGGATAACGGGCAGGTTTGCAAAGCAGGCACAGAAGAGAGGATGGGAGGTTTGCGAATGCAGACACAGGACAGAGAATGATAGGTTGTAATGCAGGCACAGGACAGAAGATGATAGGTTGCAGTGCAGGCACAGAACAGAGGATGGAAGGTTTGCGAATGCGGCAAAATCTTACTGCAAAAGCCGATAATAAGATGTATCCCCTACATGATCGGGCGTATGCGCGTCGGAGCCGTAGCTAAAGCGGATTCCTTTCGCAAGCGCCCTTTGGGTGGTCGTCACGCTGGGATATACGCGGGATTCATCCGCCAGCCCGATTGCAAGGTGGGGATTCAGTTCCAGAAGCAGGCCGTTCTCCCTCACCGAGTCCATGGCTTTCTCAATCAGTTCATCATGCTTTTCTTCTGAAAATTCGTCGTCATAAAGGCTGAGGTTAATCTTCAAAACAAACGCGACAGCTTTTTTCTAAAGCGCTGCGTTTAATCTGACGAATAAAGGCAAATTTTCAACAGTTTCAAATGGCCTTGACCGCCCTGTGAAAATGAGGTATACTGTCGTACAAGATAATTTTGTTTCGAGGGAGGAACGAATATGTATTTTTTGCTG
>CAYUPA010000091.1:0-6804 GCA_964446565.1 uncultured Lachnospiraceae bacterium | reverse complement strand
GGGACAGACGCCTGCCGCACGCAGCAGGCTTCTGTGCACAAAAGGAACAAGGAAGGAACAAGGAAAGAAACGAGCCATGAACACGGGAAAATACAGAAAAACGCTGTTGGCATGTTATCTCGGGTTTGTCACGCAGGCGATCTGCGCGAATTTTGTCCCCCTGCTGTATCTGACGTTTTATAATGTATACAACATACCGTTCAGCCAGCTGGCGATGATATCGACCTGCTTCTTTTTTACGCAGCTTGTAACGGATTTCGTATGCGCGAAGGTTGTGGACAGAATCGGGTACCGTCCCTGCATTCTGGTTTCCGAACTCGCGTGCGGTCTGGGGCTTATAGGGCTTGCCGTGCTGCCGGAGCTGCTGCCGTCGCCGTTTTTGGGCATCATGATCTGCGTCGTGATCTACGCCGTCGGCAGCGGGCTGATCGAGGTTCTGGTAAGTCCGATTGTCGAGGCCTGTCCCTTCGAGAATAAGGAGAGTACGATGAGCCTTCTTCATTCGTTCTACTGCTGGGGGGCCGTTGCCGTAATTCTCCTTTCTACGCTGTTTTTCAAAGTGTTCGGTATAAAAAACTGGCGGATTCTGACGGTAATCTGGGCCGTCATTCCGCTGTATAATCTGGTGAATTTTGCGGTATGCCCCATCGAGAAGCTCGCGGAAGAAGGACAGGGCATGACAATGGGGAGCCTTTTTAAGACGAAAATATTCTGGCTTTTCCTTGTCCTGATGATCTGCGCCGGCGCCTCGGAGCTTGCGATGGCACAATGGGCCTCCGCCTTCGCGGAATCCGCGCTCCACGTTTCGAAGACCGTCGGCGACCTGTTGGGGCCGTGCGGGTTTGCGCTGTTCATGGGAATCAGCCGGACGCTGTACGGCAAGTTCGGCGAAAAAATGGATTTAAGCACCTATATGGCCGCTTCCGGCATTCTCTGTCTGATATGCTATCTGGTCGCGGGACTGGGCGGTCAGCCCATTATGGGGCTGATCGGCTGCGCGGTCTGCGGATTTTCGGTCGGCATTATGTGGCCCGGCTCCATCAGCATTGCGTCCCGGATCCTTCCGCTCGGCGGGACCGCCATGTTCGCCCTGCTCGCTCTCGCGGGGGACCTCGGCGGCTCGATCGGCCCCGCCATTGTAGGCGCCGTGTCGCAGAAGGCCGGGGACAACCTGCAGGCGGGAATCCTTACGGGCGTCGTCTTTCCCGCCGGTCTCCTTGTCTGCACTCTTGCGCTGCGAAAAAAATACAGGCAGGCGAAATCATAATTTTTCCTGAGCGGCGGCCCCTGTTCAGGGGGATGCGATCCTCCGGTTTCCCTTACGGCGAACGCGCTTGAAAAAAATTTCAAATCTCTGTCACTTTTTTCCCGGGTTTTGCGACTATAAGGGTGAAGGGACAGAAAACGGATACGAGGAGGGAGACGGCATGGAGGACAATGCGATAGTCGAGTTATATCATCAGCGGGAAGAAAGCGCTATCACGGAATCGGACAGGAAGTACGGCGGAATGTGCCGCGCTGTCGCCATGCGTCTCCTCGGCATGAAAGAGGATGCGGAGGAGTGCGTAAATGATACATGGTACGCCGCCTGGAACCGGATGCCTCCGGAACGCCCCTCGTCGCTTGGCGCCTTTTTTGGCCGCATCACGCGAAATTTGTCCATCAGCCGGTGGCGGCGGGATCACGCGAAGAAGCGCTATGACGGTATTGAACTCCTGCTTTCCGAACTGGAAGACTGCGTGCCTTCCGCAGGGACGGTGGAGGAGGAGATCACGCGCATGATGCTTGCCGAGTCCATAAGCAGCTGGCTCGATACCTTAGCGCAGGAGGAAAGGTGGCTTTTCCTCCGCAGATACTGGTATGCGGACCCGGTCAAGGCGCTTGCGGCGGAACTGGGCGAACAGCCGAACTCCTGCTCCCAGCGTCTCCTCCGGCTGCGAAAATCCCTTCAGGCTTTTCTGGAATCAATAGGAGCGTAAAATTGCCGGACCCTGCGGCCCGGCAATCGTCGGCCTCCGTGGTCTGGCAGTCGTCGGACCCTGCGGCTCGGCAGTCGTCGGACCTCGCGGTACGGCGGACGCAAACCGGCGCTGTTTCAGCGCCTGAAAGGAGAAAAAGATGAAATCCGAGAACATTTATGACGGTATGACCGATATCCGGGACGATCTGATCGACGGAGCCCAAAAAGCGCCGTCCCATAAAAAACGCCGTTTGAAGCCGGTTTGGTTCGGAGCCGCAGCCGCTGTGCTCGCTGTTGTCGTAACCTGCGTCATTCTTCTGCGGCCCGGCGCCGGAGAGACCGTACACGCCGCCGCTCTGGCGTCGTATCCCGAAATGAATCCGTACCCCGGGGATGATTCGTATACCGACGAAGAGTACGATGCGTGGTGGAATGACGTATTAGCCCAGCGGCGCGATCTGGGGGATACCTCCTCCCTGCGAACTTTTTTTACGGAGAGTACGCGGACGTTTCTTCAGGACACGGAGGGGAAGAACCGGGTGTATTCGCCTCTTAACCTCTACATGGCGCTGTCCATGCTGGCGCAGATTACAGACGGAAACAGCCGGGCGCAGATTCTGACCCTGCTTGGCAGCGACAGCATGGAAGCGCTTCGCAAACAGGTGAACGACGTGTGGAACGCCAACTATCGCGACGACGAGATTCTCACGTCCGTTCTTGCGAATTCCGTGTGGCTGAATCAGAATTTGAAGTTTCAGCAGGATACGATGGACACCCTCGCGAAAGATTTTTACGCCTCATCGTATCAGGGCGAGATGGGGTCCGACGAGTTCAACAAGACGCTGCAGGACTGGCTTTCCGAGCAGACGGGAGGGCTTTTGAAAGAGCAGGCCGGCAATATAGCGCTGGACCCGCAGACCGTGCTCGCGCTGGCCTCAACGATCTACTTTAAGGCGAACTGGCAGGATAAGTTTTCCCAAAATGACACCAGGCCGCAGACCTTCCATGCGCCGGACGGGGACAGGGAAACGGACTTTATGTATCAGGAGGATGGGCAGACATACTATTGGGGCGACAAATTTTCGGCGGTCAGCCAGTCCTTTTATCAGGGCGGCTACATGTGGTTTCTTCTTCCTGATGAGGGCGTTGCGCCGGAGGACCTTCTCACCGATGAAGAGACGATGAATTTCCTTTTTACGGATCGGAGTGAATGGGAGCATCAAAAAGGGGTTCTCGTCAGAAAATCCATTCCGAAATTCGATGTGTCTTCGCAGGCGGATCTGTCGGAAGGGCTGCAGTCGCTGGGTGTTACGGATGTTTTTGATTCGTCGGTTTCCGATTTTTCGCCGATGCTTGCCAGCGATGCGATGCCGGTTGAGGTATCGGACGTCAATCACGCCGCGAGAGTTGTGATTGATGAGGAAGGCTGCACAGCGGCGGCCTTTACCGCGATTACAACGGAGGCAATGATGATGGATCCTCCGGATGAAGTGGACTTCGTGCTGGACAGGCCGTTCCTCTTCTGTATCACAGGCGCCAATGAACTGCCGCTGTTTGTCGGCATTGTCAACACGCCCGTCGAGTAAGGACTGCCTTCGCAGGACGCGCGGCGGAAGACGGCGGACTTGTTAACGCAGCAGATACTATTTTTACAGCAGTAAATAACACCTTTTTACAGCAGCAAATAACGCCTTTTTACAATATCCGCACACAGCGCGAATAAAACGGCAGGCAGGAGTTTCCCATGAGGGAGTTCCTGCCTGCCGAGTTTCAGCGGCTGATAGAATGTATTCTGTTTTGCAGAATGGGGCGCAGCCGGTACGATATCATCCCGGCTGCGGTCATTTTCAAAAAATCCCCGGGAAGGAACGGCACAACGCAAATCATAAGGGCTTCTTTAAGTCCGTTCCCCGTTACAAGCATAAACCATCCTGTTCCTGTAATCATATAGGCGGCAAAGCCTGTAAGCATTGCCAATGCGAAACCGTAGAGTCTGTTCCCGAGTTTCTCTATGATCAATCCGACGAGCCAGGCAGTTAAAACATAACCTGCGATATATCCGCCGGTGGGGCCGGCAAGTGTTCCCAGGCCTCCCCTGAACATGGCAAAGACAGGAACACCCGCCGCGCCCAGCAGTACATAGACAGCTTGACTGACAGCACCTGATTTTGCTCCCAGTAACGCGCCCGAAATGAAAACGGAAAAAGTTGACAGGCTGATCGGCACCGGCCCGATTGGTATTGTAATCTGAGCCAACACGGCGGTCAATGCCGTAAACAGGGCGCATAAAACAAGGTTGGCTGTTTTCGATCTCTTCATATCTTCCTATTCGATGATTCGGACCTCCATCGGGTTAAGCGACAGCGTTTCCAAACGCTGCGCGATACCCTCGCGGCTGTATACCGTGACCTTCGTTTTCTGAGGACTGCTGTAGAGATTGAGAACCAGCGCGGTTTCATGACCGTCGTTATCCTCCAGTAACGCGGTGAAAATATTGCGGTTGGAAGCCCGGACGCATGGCTTGGCTCCGAGTTGTTCGAGAAGAATCTCAAGGAGCAGCGGTTGGTCGAAAGTCGTCATCTTCCATTTGCAGGCCAGATAAAGAACCGTTCCGTTCCCGTGCGTTTCAGAAAATCCGAGAATTCCTCCGCCGAGCCTGTCGGTCGCCAGAACGGAGGCTCCCTCCGGCACCGTTTCCATTCGATGGATCGGCGTCATGCCGTAGACGCCCTCGAGCGGCGGGCAGGAGACAATGCAGGTGCGGCTTTCCGGCTCCTTCAGTTCCGGAGAACCAAGGTACTCGCGCAATAGGGTACAGGGATTCAAATCCTGATCCGTTTCCGGAAGAGTGCCGAGAATCAGAAGCTGTCCGCCGTTCTCTACAAAATCAATCAGCTTTTGCTGCGCCTGCTTCGACATGGCTGAGGGCGCCGGGACGATCAGCGGACGGGAAAGGTCCAGTTCCTGGTCAAGGCTGATCAGCTCCGGAGCAAGGCGGGAGCACATCATCGTATAGATTACGCCAAGCCGCGCGAATTCCCATGAATCGGAACGGCTCAGAGCCTGCGAAGTACAGTCGAAATTTCCGGCGCGGAGATTGTCCCATTCAAAGCCGATCGCGGCGGAGCTGCGGCGTTTGCCGCGCTGCATCCAGGCGTGGTCTTTCAGAAAGCTGTCGAAGGTCTTCAGGCTCTGATACGTTTCATTCAGCGTGCCGTTGGCATGAACAGGGGCGTTGTAGTCGTAGATTCTGCAGGTCGCGCCGGTGTCCGGGAAGTTCGGGCCGCCGGTATAAATGTAATAATTCACGCCCTTCATTCCCATTGCGAGGTTGGTCATATAGCAGGCGAGAAGGTCCTCCGGAAGAATGGGAGGCGTATCGGACGGCGATCCGCCCGGCATTTCCAGAACGGCGGGCGGCATACCCATGAGACGCATGGTTTCCATCGAGTGAAAAACGTGGACCGCGTACTGCGGCGTCGGATTGTTCTGCGCCCAGCCGGAATTTAAGGTGTAGTAATGATCGGAACCCAGAAGGAACGGTTTATCCATCGTTTTCACCGTTTCAAGGAACATTCCGTTCATGTTCGGATTTGCGGAATTATGGCAGATCGGAAGCGTAAGTCCGTCTTCATAGAGCCAGTCGGAAAGAAGACGCAGATATTCCGCCATCGTGCCGCAGTAAAAATCGTAGTAGTCCTTCATCCGGCGGCAGATCGCGGGATCGCTCCGGTCCTGCGATTCAGCGGGAAGAACCTCGGACCAGCCGGAGGCCTCGATCCCGTACGCTTTGCGGACGGCCTCGAGCGTGCCGTATTTTTCCCGGAGAAACCGGGGATAGCGTCCGTCTTCCGTACCGATTCCCATCGTCAGCGGATGATAGTCCAGAGATCCGTTCCATATCTGAATCCCGCTCAGTTCGTTGTCCGTCTGCAGCATGACGACGGGATCGTCGGCAAAGGGCCGAACGACGTCGGCAAAAGCGGCGAAATAGCGGCGGGCTTTTTCCAGAAAAAGAGGATGAAGATAGGAAACGGCACTCTTACAGAAAATTTCTCCCCGAATATTCCGGGCCAGCAGTTCCGGATATTTTGCGGTCAGCCAGGTCGGAAGCCCGTCGTTGATCAGTTCGGAATACTGATAGGGACCCGGACGCAGCACGACAACGAGCCCGGCCTCTTTCGCCGTCTCAAGGAACCGGGTCAGCGAACGGTTTGGCATGTCGTCAAAAACGATATGTCCCTCCTCCGGTTCGTGAATCATCCACGGGACGTAAGTGGCGAGGCAGTTGCCTCCCGCTTCTTTGAACAGTTCCATCCGGCGTTTCCAGTCGTCCGTCGGAACCCGGAAATAGTGAAATTCGCCGGAAATCAGAAACTGATCCTGTCCATTCAGCGTAAATCCTGTGCGGTCAAATTGAAGTTTTGCCATAAGTCCTTCCTCCGTCTGTGCGAGTTATTCATGTGCGGCGACGCACGTTTCAGCATCCGATGAGAACCGTTTTTCCGTCAAATCCAAAGCCGTATTTCCGGATTTGTTCCTTTGGAAAGCCGCGGCTCAGCAGGTCCTGGTCATAGTTCTTTTTTTCAATCTGTTCCAACGCTCTTTTTACGGTTGCTTCCAGATTATTCTCTTTCTCCGGTTCGCGGCCTTTCCTATCGAAAAAACTGAATACGGACTGTGTCACACGGTTCAGATTGATGTTCATGCTTTCCACATTGCCGCTCAGCATCGCCCGCAGAAAATTCTGATATGCGGAAGAGTCCCCGCCGCCTGCGAACCAGTCTTTGATCATGGAGCGGAACATGCGCCGGACCTCCCCGTTGGTCAGCGCCAGCGTATAG
>CAYUPA010000090.1:0-6814 GCA_964446565.1 uncultured Lachnospiraceae bacterium | reverse complement strand
TGACCCGTATGAGAATTTGCTGTTTTTGCCGCCGACCGGAATGGCGGCGGAATGGAGATGAAGATGAAAACGATCGAAAGAGATGTGATTGTCGTCGGCGCGGGTCCGGGAGGATCGACGGCCGCCGCCTATCTGGCCCGGGCGGGCAAAGATGTTCTGCTCATCGACAGAGACCTTTGGCCGCGGGACAAACCCTGCGCGGATGCGCAGTCAGGCAATACGCTTTACCATGTGAAGGAACTCGGCGCGTACGAGGAGCTTCTGTCCATGGCGATGGAGGGACATCACCTCAAGATGGTGTCGTCTTCTTATGAAGAAACCATTGCCGGCGATGAAAATTTTGCCGTCTATGTCACCATAACCCCCAGATGGCAGTTCGACGATCTCATGCGGCGAACCGCGATCCGTCACGGCGCCGAGATGTGGCAGGGATGCTGGTGCACCGGCGTCATCAAAGAGGACGGTTATGTCAGAGGCGTCAAATGCAAATATCAGGGGGAGGAACTGGAAATCCGTTCCAAACTCGTCATCGGAGCCGACGGCTCTCATTCGATGGTCGCGAAAGCGGTCGGTTTGTATCCCGAGGAGCATGATTCCGTCTGCATCGCTTTGAGAACCTATTTTACCAACGTGGATCTGGATCCGAGAATCCGGGACGACGGCTATATCGAGTTCCATTTTGACGGTTCTGTCGCGCCGGCGTATTTCTGGGTCTTTCCTTCCGGAAAGCGCGGACTTTCCGAAGGATTCTGCAACGTGGGCACGGGCATCATCGACCGTGAGGAGTACGGCACGGAGAAATTCAAAAAAGAGACGCTGATCGAACTCGTCGAAAACTGGATCCGGACATCGCCGCACGGCGCGCAGTTCAAAAACGCCCGCCAGTGCGCGCCCTGGAAGGGCTGGCGCGTGCCGGATACGCAGCAAAGAACGAAAAACTGCGGCAACGGATTTATGTTGATCGGCGACGCGGGCTCAACCGTCATTCCGCTGGTGGACGAGGGAATTTCCGGCGCCATGGATTCGGCCGAACTGGCGGCGAAGGCCGCCATTGCCGCGCTGGAAAAAGGCGATTTCACGGAGGAGTTTCTTTACAGGGAGTATCCCGAGAAATTTACAGCGAAATACAGCGACCGGCTGAAAAAAATCAAGCTCGCGCAGGAGTCGCTTGTCGATCCCGATATGTGCGCGAGGCTCGTACACCGCATGAATCTCGACGAAGGCGTCAAGCAAAGAGCGCTTATTACGATGTTCCGCAGCTAAACAGCTAAACGTCGCGGCCCCGCGCAAGCGCGGCGCCGCGGATCCAAGACGAAAGCCCTCGATTGTTCCGCCGTGCGGCAGTTTTCGCAACTTTGACCGTATGAGCAATCCGGGCTTTCGTCCTGTTTGCTCATACGGGTTTGTGCCGCAAATGTCCGTGCGGATAGAATAACAGCGGGGAGTCCGATGTGCGCAGGCGAAGTGACGGAACTTTCAGAGCAAACCTTCATGCACGCGCATCCGGCACCACCATGAATGAAAGTTCGCGGAGTGCTCCGGATGTGCAGCTATTGTCACGGAACTTTCAGCGTTCAATGTTTTCGTTCATGCGCAGAAGAAGACGGAAGACGGATTTTCCGCCGGCTTCTCCGCAAAGCCCGTAACCCTGCGGTTCGACCTGCTCCCGCAGGGTCAGCACATCGCCCGGTTTCGCTTCGGCGCTGTACGCGGCAGAGACCTCGCATAAAGGGAGCGCGCGGAGAGCGGGCGGCATTCTGTCTTCCGCCAGATCAAAGTATCTGGCGTTGTTCATATGCCCGTTCAAATCCACGGCGCTGTAAGGCACGACAAAGCGTTCCCCGCCCGTCAACGCTTTCAATTTGACGGCGGCGGGCAGAGGAATCTCCATGCCGGCGGGTACGCCGTCGATCCGGATCCCCTTTGATTCGGGAGAGACCATTTTGCGGGTGTTCTGATCCAGAAGCACCCAGAGCGCGGAAGCACGGACAAGCGGTTCGCCGTCCGCGTCGAAGAGCGCGTAAAAGCGGGGGAAGAGTACGTGCATGGTCTGTCCGGGCCAGGAGGCAAGACGCACCTTCTCGTCATATTCCGGCAGGCGCGTCACTTCAGCCCGCTGCATGGTCACCGCCCAGAGGAGACCTTTATCGAGTGTTTTATCCCGACCCATACCGAGCGCTTCGGTATGGGCGATGGCCGCCTCCTGAAAGATCATGAAAAGTGTGGAAAGGCGGATCCGGCGGCGGGCATCCACGTGCGTACTCAGAACGCGAAACGACTGCTCATAAACGCTCATTCTTTCGGCAGCCTCGTCTCAATGGCCGTAATCACGTCTCCCAGGGTCATGAGCTTCGGCCATTCCTCTTCCGGAATCCGGATATCGAAGAGCGCTTCCAGTTTGCAGATGATCAGCACAAAGCCCATAGAGTCAATGCCGGTATCGCTGTTGATGACGCTCTCTTCGGTCAGCTCCCCGAAATCCTCCTCCGGGAAGCAGTCATGGAGAATTTTGATGACGGCGTCGCCGATTTCCTGTCTTGTTTTCATCTTACTACCACCTTTATTGAATATCGTTTCAACAATCACATCACTGTCTTACGGGTACATTCTTTTTAGAATTTCCCAGCGCATGAGTTTCCCGGTCGCCGTTCTGGGCAGAGGCTCTGGTGTAAACAGAACCTGAGCAATCTGCAGTCCCCGCGGACGGCGCGCCATGGCGGGACGGATTTTTTCCAGAATCGTGCGTGCGTCTCCCTCTCCCCGGATTACCAGAACCGGACGGCTGTCTTTGAGGATCACCGCCAGTTCCGCGGTATGGAGCGCGGCGGACAGTTCCGCCTCATATTCCGGGAGAAAAATCTTCGTGCCGTCCGGAAGAACCAGCATCTCCTTTTTGCGTCCCGTAATGTGAAGCCGTCCCGCGTCGTCAAAGCGCCCCAGATCGCCGGTAAAAAGCACGCCATTTTGAAGGACGGCGCGTGTGTCCGCGGGCCGCTTATAGTACCCTTCCATCATGCAGGTCGGAGCCTGCACCAGAATCTCTCCATCCTCTGCCAGTGTGACGGTGTCATCCGGACAGATTTCCATGGCAAAGGGATCGCCGGACACGCTGATCGCCACGCCGGAACTCGTTTCCGTGAGTCCGTAGCCGAAGCTCACCCGGATGCCCGCCGCTTTCACGGAGTCCAGAAGGGGGACGGGACAGTCGCCGGCGCCGGCCAGAACGATTTTCAGCTCTTTGTTAAACGCCTGAAATTTGACCAAAAAGCCCAGAAGCGAAGGCACGACCGATACCGCCGTCGGACAAAAATACACGCAGTCATCCAGATAGTGCCTGGGTCCGCGGCCGAGCGCCACGGCGGCGCCCGAAGCAAGTCCCCATAAAAGTCCGCAGACAAAGCCGAAAACATGATTGAGAGGCAGCAGACAAAGCAGAATATCCTCCGGGGTCAGCGGGAGCTTCTGCCCGCCGTTCCAGGCGCTCGCGCACAACGACCGGTCGGTCAGAACAACCGCCTTGGAGCGTTCCGTCGTACCGGAGGTAAAAAAAAGAATTTTGCCGGATCCGTCCGTCACGCCGCCGGTCAGTGCGGGAGTCAGGGCATCCGCGAGATCGGGTCTGCCCCACAGGACGTCCGCGTCGGTGTAAGAGATCATTTCCCGCAAATGTTCGGGAGGGATGCCGGGATCCAGAAGAACCACCTGCATTCCGGCCAGACTGCCGGCGAAAATCTCCGTCACGCAGTCCAAACTCCCGTCAGTGAGGATTCCCAGACAGGTTCTGCCGCCGGAGCGAAGCGTTTCCGCACGATCCAGGATTTTTTCATGCCACGCGGCATAGGAGATCGTCCGCCGTTCGCCGTCCCTTCCGTAGATCAGCGCGGGACGGTTTCCCATGACTTTGGCGTGATGCTCCAAAAGAGGAGCGAAGCCGTCAAATCGCACAAAGATTCCCCCTTTCTCCGAAAAAGTATAACACAGGATGGCGAAAGAGAGAAAGGAAAAAGCGGTCAATCAGGTCATTTCGGCCGCGGTGAATACGCGAAGCACATTCTCTCTTTGGAAGCGGTGAACAATAACCGCTTCGGAGAGAACTGCCGGTATCACAAAACAGAGAAAACGGAAAAACGTCCGTATTATCACGTGTAAGCAAACAGCAGATGTTCCGCGTCATGTCGTACCACAGGCGGCAGCCGCCCGCAGAGGGGCGACAGGGTGACGGAATAACATATCTGTTATCACGGGTGCGTAAACAGAGGATGTTCCGCGTCATGTCGCACCACAGGCGGCAGGGTGACGGAATAACATGTCTGGTATCACGGGTGCGTAAACAGCAAATGTTCCGCGGTCATGTCGTACCACAGGCGGCAGCCGTCCGCCGGGGCAACCGTGATGACGTCTTCCAGCCCGTCCGCTTCGGGACAGATTTCGACGAGCAGATTTTTCCGCGCGCGCAGCCAGGACAGGTCAAACGCTTTGGTGCACGCGTTTTCGAAAACGGCGGAGTACAGGATGTCGGATTCGACGAGGTCCTGGAAGATATGACTTCCGTAACTCAGCTCCGGGCGGTAGCCGACGGAGTTGTCGGCGACCTCGCAAATGACGCGGAAGGCGCTGATCTCCGCGAAGGAGGAGGGCACGCCGAGTTCCGGCGAGGAAGTGCAGATGCGCCCGGGCGCGAAGAGAATCAGCGAGGAACCGGAATTGCGGAAATGCCAGTTGATGCTGCCGAGCGTCCGCGCGATTTCGTATTTTCTGGTCAGATCGGCGTTGTAATAGCCGGCGGTGTCGATGATGACGACCGCGGATACGGGAATTTCCCGCGACAGTCCCATGCCGGCATGAACCGTTTCCAGAATCTTTTTTCCGTTGGGGATACCGGTGGGCACCGATATTTTTTTCTCGTCGTGAGAAACATACAACGGCCGGCATTGCAGCAGATTCACACGAAAATCGCCGTCTTCGGCAAGATTGATGGCGTATTCGATGTCCACGGGACAGTCATAAGCCTCTTCCAGCGTTTTCATTATTTTTTCCAGCATGCCCGTGAGCTTTTTGTTGCTCACCAGTCCGTCACAGCTGATAAAGGTGACCTGCCGCCGCCGGCCCATTTCGCGCAGACGCTGTTCGGCTTCGCCGTCGTGCGAGAGAATGAGTTTTTGAAACCAAGCGGGCAGGGCGGGGATCACTTCATCGGCGTTTTTGCTGCTCCACCGGTTGGAGGCGATATCGATGGCGTCGATCACGCGCTGAGAGAAGCGGTGCTTTTCGGCGTCTGTCACATACGGCGTTGCCGTCGGATTGGTCAGCTGCACGATGCGCGGGTAGGTGCCGGCCGCGCGATCCACGGCCGCGGTTCCCAGACCCACCACGAGCCGCAGCATGCCGTCTTCGGCATGGATCGAGCTGCTCATGCGGTACGGGCTGAAGCTGTATCCCACGCCGGCCGCGCACGGCATGAAAAAACCGCCCCAGCGGGAGCCGGATACCCGCTGAATGAGCAGCGCCATCTGTTCGTCGCGCTTGTGGAGGCCTCTCTGCCGCCGGTATTCGAGCGCGGCGCGGCTCATGGTGCTCGCATAAACCGTGCGCACGGCGTTTTCAAAATCCTCTAAGTTGTCTTCCGGCGAGCCGGAATTGGCGCAGAAGACGGATTCATATTTGCCGGCGAACGCGTTGCCGAAACCGTCTTCCAGAATCGAGCTGGACCGCACGATCACCGGATCCGCGCCGAAATAATCCAGCATGCGCCGGAACTGCCGGCGGATCGGTTCGGCAAACGTGCCGGTCCGGAGTTTTTCCTCCATCACGGGTCCCAGGGAAAAATATTCCTCGTCACTGCGCTGACGGAGGCGCAGATCCCAGAGATTGTTGTCCACAATATAAGAATAGAATACATCGGATCCGACATAGAAGCTGTCGTGTTCCTCGATGTTCCGGGAAAACTCCGGCAGAAGCGCGCTGACAATGCGTCTGGACATCAGCATGCCGCAGGCTTTTCCGCCGATCATGCCCGTGCCGATCATGCGGGAGCGGATTTTGAAATAATCGTCCGGACGGAAATACGTCCGCGCCATGACGCGCAGTTTCTCATCGCGCGTCAGCATCACATCGCACATTGTGCCGCATTCTTCGCTGATATCCATCCCCGCCTTATGCTTCAGCTGCGCGGCGTGGAAAAAACGCTCCCAGCTGTCCAGGCTTTGATCCTCGGCAGGCTCCTCGTTCATCATCCGGTAGTAATCGGCGGTATCGACGCCCTCTTTCAACGTCTCGAAAGTTCCGGTTTCCGGCAGAAAGACGTGCGGCAGAAACATCTCCGGACCGGATCTTCGCCAGACCTTGATCGGCCGCAGGAACACCCGTCCGTCTTTCGAGCGGACGTCCAGAAACAGCTGTGTGGTGTCGCGGATTTTGCCGATGGCGTCAAAGGAATGTCTGCCGCGCAGCACGGGGAACCACGCGACCGTGTCCAGGATGAACAGGAAAGGACAGGTCAGATGGAAGAAATTGCCCATCATGAGATCCGTCGCCCAGGCCGTCTGCAATTCGGACAGACAGTCGAAGATGTAAAACGCGTCCCGCCCTTCTTTTTCGATGAGATGATGGATTTCCACCGTGAAATTTTCAAACCGATGCGAAAGCTCGATATGCACGGTTTTCATTCCCGGAAGATCGGGCACCAGAGGCGGATGAGAGGCAAAACGGATATAGATGAGATTCCGGCCGTCCTTTAACGCCTGCTTCGCGTAAGGCAGGGCGAACAGGCGGAACTCGTCGAGATCCGATACCTGCCATACGACGTTGTCGCCGA
>CAYUPA010000089.1:2270-6821 GCA_964446565.1 uncultured Lachnospiraceae bacterium | reverse complement strand
GCCCGTGCTGTACGGCGGATACGAGCGGCCCGCGGCGGAAAACTCCGCCCGGACTGACTTCTCCATCATCGTAAACTCCGCGCCGGCCCGCCATCCCATGGCGTGGCCGTCCCCGACACACGACAGAGGCCGAAACTCGCTCAGTCCCGGATGCGCGGAAGAAAACAGCCAGACGCGGGACGGCCTTGACAGCGCCATGATCACCGCTTTCGCCGTAAAAACATAAAAGCTCCCGTCCCTCGTATGAAGCCCGGTCGCTCCGATGCATTTCCCGCCGGTCTTCCCGTTCTCCGTCAAAAGGGACGTCGCCATGACCCGCTCCGCGATCTTTACGCCAAGGCGGCGGCACTCCCTTTCCATCGCCGGCTTAAATGTCGTCCCCCATATGCGAATGGTAAAGCGGTTTTTATAATCGTAGGCGAACATCAGTTTCGTCTTCTCGTCCCGAAACGCCGCGCCAGCGAACTCATCCTCCGTATCGCGGATTTTGCCGCCCATTTTCTCGATTTCCAGCAGGCGGTCCCAGCCTTCGCGGCATTCTATGTAATGGGAAATGGCGTTGTTATAGCCCTCCTTGTCGTCCATGATGGCCCGATGCAGCTCCTCCGGCGAAACGCGGGAGCAGGGGTTGGTCGCGGCGGACTCCCAGTGGTCGCAGCCGGAACCGCCGGCGCCGCTTCGCTTTACGGCGCCCTTTTCGACCAGAATCACCCGCTGTCCCTTTCGGGCGGCGGCGATCGCCGCCATGCATCCGGCAACGCCGCCGCCCAGCACAAGAACGTCCGCGTCCATCCGGACCGTCTCGCCCGCCCGGGACGGATACGGCCATCGATCCTCAAAGGTCATTCCGCAGCCTCCTCGCAATTTCACGGCAATACCGTTTGTTTTTAATGATCCTGAATTTCCTTTTCAAAGCAATAGAACGGAATGTCGCGCACGCGGGGGTCCTTCTTCGGATAGAAGATTTCGCCCCGCATCGCAAAGCCCTGATTCTGATAGAGCCGCACAGCGCGGCGGTTTTTGGAAAAGCTGTCGATGCGCAGAGCCTTTAGTCCCCTCTCCCTCGCAAGCTGCTCCGCGAACTGCAAAAGCAGGCTGGCCGCTCCCTTTCTGCGAAAAGGCGGATCGACGGCGATCCTGTGAATACAGAGCGACTGCCCGGGAGGATATTTCCACGTTACGCCCGCGTATTCCGGAGCCGGCATCTGGTCCAGCGTCACAGCGCCTATCAGCTGATCCGCCTCGTAAATCCCGTAGAGGGACGCTCTCTGCTGATCCTGCACCGCTTCCTTTTCCGTAGGATAGGCGCTTGTCCAGTTATACAACCCTTTTTCATTCATCCGCCTTGCGCAGCGGCTGTAAATCGCTCCCACAAGAACCGCATCCCCGGATGAGGCCGCGCGAACTTCCATCTTTCTCCTCCCCGGAAGCGTCCCGCTCCCGTTACTGAATCCTTCGTCCTTCCAGATAGAACCGTTTGTCCCGGGCCTCGCCCATCGAAAACGTTTTTCGCGGAAGAACGCCGCCCGCGATAATGCCGGGAAACAGGTCCTCCTTGCGCATTCCCTCAAACAGGAAAGCGATGCACCCCTCTCCCCGGCCAAGCGCCTGCGCTTCCCCGCGCCCGTGAATGTAATCGATGCGCCCGGGGCGCTCCTGCAAATACCGGTCCAGCACAGGCTGCAGGAGACTGACAGGAAGCCGTCCCGCCGCGTCCGGAATCGCAATCGTTCCGCCTGTCTCGCCGCTTACGTACTCGATCGCGGCCTCGCCCTCTTCCGCTTCCCCCGTATGACTTCCGGGGTACGCCGCAAGGAGCGCCGCGAGAACCTCGTCCGGATCGGTCTCAAAAAGCACGCGGTAAATCGGTTCAAATACAAGCGATTCATCATGAAGATTGACAACCTCGGCGAGCGCGTACCGGGCGGGATGGCGCCTCGCCTCCTCGTCCCCGATCTTCTGTTTCAGGTTCTCGTAGCATACCTTCGCCGTCGCCAGAGAATGGTTCCCGTCGCCGACCGCAAACAAAAGGACCGGTTCGGACGTTTTATATTTTTCCGAAAAATACCGCGGATCAGCCATCACATCCAGTACGCGCAGCACCCTGTCTTTCTCCGCCTCGCTCACAACGTAGCCCCGGATGTGGCCGCTTCCCTCCATCAGTTCAAAATCATAGCACTTGCGCATCGCGGCTTTCTTCGCGCTTAAAGGTTCGATCAGCTGGTTCTCCGCATCATCGGCAAGAAGCATCAGATGCGGAAATTCCATCGGCGCGTTCTCGCGGATGCGCACGCGCGGCGGAATCCGTTCGAGGACCGTTTCCTCCGTAGCCCGAATACAGGCCTTCGAGGTCTTCGTATAATCATACTCTTCCAGATCGACAAGGCCCATCAGGCCCTTGCGCGTTTTTCCGTTTGCAAGCGTCCGCTCGACGTAGATCATCGCGGAAGGCTCCGCCGCAAGAAAGTCCTTTTTCAGATACCGCTGCATCGTCTGATTGATCGACTGAATCCGCGCGCTGACCGCCTCGTCCCCTTCCGTGAGATAGATTTCCGGCAGGGTAATGTGATAGCAGGACGGTTTCCCCGCCGTTTTCTGCCGCACACGCTCCCAGTATTCCGGGTCCGAGGTGAACTGGTCGCAGGCAATCGTGCTCCATACGGTAGGATTGATATTCCGGGGGAGCAGAATAGTACCCGCGCTGAATACAGTCTGTTGCTTCATTGAAATCCTCCACTCTCCGTAGTCCGGCGCCGCGTTCTCCACGGCGCCGTCCCTGTCTTCGGAATGTATTATACATGTATCGCGGTACAGGGTCAAGCGCAAATCCTTCTCCGTAACACGCTGAATGATGCCGCGCCCCAGCCCCGTTACGCGGGCAAGCTGCAGAATGCTCACCTTGTCTTCGAAGCGGAGCTTCGCGAGAATATAATCCCGCACGGACCGCGGCAGAACCTGAAGCTCAATCAGAGGGTGGCCGTTAAGCCGCTTTAAGACAAGACGAAGAACATCGTCATCGCTGCGGCCGAAGCGGGGCGGCTGCTCCTCGAGATAGTCCGTCGTTTCGTGAATCGACATATAATCCTCGAAACGCCCCCAGAACCGCAGTTTCTCCGCGACCTCATCCCGATCGATCAGGCTGTTCTCCTCCTGATACATACGGTAGCTGCTCCACGGATACTCTTCCATCGATTCCACGAGGCCCCTGCGCACCGGCTCCTGATGAATGAACCGCGCGACGCGGAGTATCTCGGCGTCGTTCTTCAGCTGTTCGGTTTTCGGTCTGCCCTTAAACAGCGTCCCTTCGTGAAAATACGTTTTTCTGTACCAGTGCGAAAAACTGACGCCGACGCGGCGCATCAGACCGGAAACCTCCCATTCCTCGCCCTGCACCAGAAAATGGGCGTGATCTTCATAGAGACAAAATGCATAGAGTTTCATTTTCATTGCCTGCTTGTATTTCACGATTCTCTGCAAATAGGCTTCCTTGTTCCGGTCGTTTCCGAACGCCTGCCCTTGATAAACGCTTTGCACAACCACGTGATATACCGGTTTCCGTATCGCTTCCATTTTCGTAACCCCCTCTTTTTTGGCCAGATTATAGCAAGCGGGGTACTCTTCGTCCAGAACACTGCGCGCAAGAAAAAATGGTCCTCAAACATACGTGACCAAATTCCGTTTTCTTTTCTCATTAAAATTGTCCGTGAAGCGTCTTACGGCTGCGCCTTCGCCCGCGGAGCCGCGTTTTGCGCGAAAAAGAGGTGTTTGGCCGCCATGGGCGCCACGGCAGCGCGGGAATCGGCGGCGGCGACGCGGGAGTCCGTGACGGCGACGCGGGAGTCCGTGGCGGCGGCGCGGGAAACCGCCTCTCGGCGCAGCCGGCTGCCGCGCCGCCGATCTGGCACAACAAACGAAATGACGAAAAAACAACAATTTGTTTACCCATTTTTTTCGATATCCCTGCACTGTCACATCAAAACCAACGAACCGCCGCTTCGGGAAAGGAGAAAAATCTCTTCGAAAAAAGAACTCAACATGAAAATAAAGAATATACGCGATAGGCACTTGACGAAGCGCCCATAAAAACTATACAATAGACAGAGTGCATTTTTACGGCGGCGGCTTTGCCGTTTTACGGCTAAAGGAGGAACGAAACATGAGTGAAACATATCTTGGAGAAAACATTCCGAAACTTGGTTTCGGCTGTATGCGCCTGCCGATGCAGGGCGAAGAGATCGATATTCGGCAGATGAAGAAGATGGTGGATCAGTTCATATCGAACGGCTTCACCTATTTTGATACCGCCTACGGCTATCTTGGCGGCCGCTCCGAGGGCGCCGTGAAGGAGGCGGTCGTGGACCGCTACCCCCGCGAGGCCTTTCAGCTTGCGACAAAATTCCCGATCTGGGAAGCGCACTCTGCGGAGGATGTTCCGAAGATTTTCGCCGTTCAGCTGGAACGCACCGGAGCGGGGTATTTCGATTTTTATCTGATTCACGCCGTCAACGCGAGCCGCGTCCCGCTGATTAAGGAGTACGGAATCTGGGATTT
>CAYUPA010000089.1:0-2260 GCA_964446565.1 uncultured Lachnospiraceae bacterium | reverse complement strand
ACTGGGACAACGAGACCATCCAGTCCGGCGCCTGCTACCGGGTATGCCGCCGGCCCAACCTCCCGGTCGTCATCATGGAGCCGGTCAAGGGCGGTTCGCTTGCGGTCATGCCGGAGGCCGTGCAGGAAAAATTCAGGGCGGTTCACCCCGATCTTTCCGCGGCGTCATGGGCGATTCGCTACTGCGCGTCCCTTGAAGGCGTCATTACCGTATTAAGCGGCATGTCCAGCGAAGAGCAGATGCAGGACAACATCAGCTATATGAAGGATTTTAAGCCCTTAAACGAAGAGGAGCGGGCGGTTATTCGCGAGGCCGTCGCGATCATCCGAAACGCGCCCGTCATTCCCTGCACGGGCTGCGAATACTGCATCAAGGGCTGCCCGATGCAGATCCGCATCAACGAAATGTTCCGCACGTACAATCATTACGTAACCTACAATAACATAGAGGCCGCCAAAAGCTCCTATCATCACGCGCTTCGCGACGGCCGCGGCGCCGCCTCTTCCTGCGTGCAGTGCGGCCAGTGCGAAGGCATCTGTCCGCAGCATCTGCCTGTCATCGAAAATCTGAAAAAGGTCGCTTCCTTATTTGAATAAAAGGCTCAATAATCAGGCCGGCGGATTCCATTGTTTATTTTAAGAACAATGCCCGCTTTCTCTTGCGCACGCGCTGTCTCCCTGCTATACTACCAGACGGTGATTTTTACGAAAAAGGAGGACATCTTATGCTTCAGCTTACCCCTTCCGGCGTATATCTGCACCGGGGAAAGCCCCTTCCCGCGCAGGACGGTCCGGCGGCCGGAATGCCGTCGCCGGATGAAGGCCGCGAGAAAACGATGAGCTATTCGATTCTTCGCGCCCACGATACGGCGAAGAAGCCCGGTTCGCAGATGTCGATCCGCTTTGACGCGATGCTGTCCCATGATATTACCTACGTCGGCATCATTCAGACCGCGCGGGGCAGCGGCCTTACGGAGTTTCCTCTTCCCTACGCGCTGACCAACTGCCACAACAGCCTGTGCGCCGTCGGCGGCACGATCAATGAGGACGACCATGCCTTCGGACTGAGCGCGGCCCGCAAGTACGGCGGAATCTACGTTCCGGCCAATACCGCTGTTATTCACCAGTACGCCCGGGAAAACCTGTGCCGCTGCGGCGGCATGGTGCTCGGCTCCGACAGCCACACCCGGTACGGCGCTTTAGGAACGATGGGCATCGGCGAAGGCGGACCCGAACTTGTGAAACAACTCCTTAGCAATACCTACGATATTCCGGCCCCTCCGGTCGTTCTCGTATATCTTACGGGCGCTCCGAAACACGGCGTCGGCCCGCATGACGTCGCCATCGCTCTTTGCGGCGCGGTATTCCGGAGCGG
Source organism: uncultured Lachnospiraceae bacterium (assembly GCA_964446565.1). GTDB lineage: Bacteria > Bacillota > Clostridia > Lachnospirales > Bianqueaceae > CAYUPA01. The sequence continues at coordinate 886 of CAYUPA010000089.1, read as the reverse complement.
CTTCGTAAAAAACTGCATCCTCGAATTCGCGGGGCCCGGCGCGGAGGACCTGCCGATGGACTACCGCATCGGCATCGACGTTATGACGACGGAAACCGCCTGCCTGTCTTCCATCTGGACCACGGACGACAAGGTCCGCGATTACTATGCCGCGCACGGCCGCCCGGAGGATTACCGGAGGCTCGCGCCCGGTGAAGGGGCCTATTATGACCGTATGGTCGAAATCGATCTTTCCCGCGTCGAATCCATGATCGCCCTCCCCTTCCATCCGTCCAACGCCTACACCATCCATGAATTTACCGCAAACGCGGCGGACATTCTGCGCGAGGTGGAAAAGGAAGCCGCGGAAAACTACGGCGCGCCGGAACCGCGCCTTACGGAAAAAGCGGCCAACGGCAAGGTGTACGCCGACCAGGGCATCATTGCGGGCTGCGCGGGCGGCATGTTCGACAACATCTGCGAGGCGGCCTCCATTCTGGAAGGCGGTTCCGTCGGAAACGGCTATTTCTCGCTATCCGTCTATCCGTCCAGTCTGCCCGTCAATATGGCGCTGATTAAGAGCGGCGTACAGGCGCGTCTCATGGCAAGCGGCGCGCTCTTCAAACCGGCCTTCTGCGGTCCCTGCTTCGGGGCCGGCGACGTCCCTTCCAATAACGGCTTTTCCATCCGTCATACGACGCGGAACTTCCCGAACCGCGAAGGAGCGAAGCCCGGCGAGGGGCAATTCGCATGGGTTGCCCTGATGGACGCGCGTTCCATCGCCGCGACCGCGGGAAAAGCCGGGGAACTGACGGCCGCGACCGATATCGAATACCGGTACGACCCGATTCCCTATACGTTTGACGCCTCCCTGTATGAGAAACGCGTCTATCAGGGGTACGGCAGG
>CAYUPA010000088.1:3887-6829 GCA_964446565.1 uncultured Lachnospiraceae bacterium | reverse complement strand
GTACTGACTGTTTTGTCCGTACTGACTGTTCTGCCCGTTCTGTCCGTTTTGTCCGCTTTGTCCGTTTTGCCCGTCCTGCTCCGCTGCCTCCGTGTGCGTTTCTCCCGTATGAGCAATTCCGTACTTCTCGCGGACTTTGTTTTCGATCTCCGCAAGGATTTCCGGATTCTCCTTCAGATACTTCTTGACATTCTCCCGGCCCTGTCCAAGGCGTTCGTCATTATAATTATACCATGCGCCGCTCTTTGCGACGACATTCTCCGCCGCCGCCAAATCCAGAACGTCCCCCTCGCGGGAGATGCCCTCGCCGTACATGATATCAAACTCCGCTTCTTTAAACGGCGGTGCTACCTTGTTTTTGACAACGCGAACGCGGGTACGGTTGCCGTAGATTTCGCCGTTTTGCTTGAGCGAGTCCCCCCGGCGTACGTCCAGCCTGACGGAGGCGTAAAACTTCAGGGCACGCCCGCCCGTCGTCGTTTCCGGGTTTCCGAACATGACGCCGACCTTCTCCCGCAGCTGGTTGATAAAGACGACAATGCACTTGGACTTGTTGATCGCGCCGGTCAGCTTCCGCAGCGCCTGCGACATCAGCCGCGCCTGCAGTCCCACATGAGAATCGCCCATTTCGCCGTCAATCTCCGCTTTGGGCACCAGAGCGGCCACGGAATCCACGATGACGATATCCATCGCGCCGGAGCGGACCATCGTTTCCGTAATCTCAAGGGCCTGCTCGCCGTTGTCCGGCTGCGAAATGTACAGGTTATCGATATCCACGCCCAGATTTCGGGCATAGACCGGGTCCAGCGCGTGCTCCGCGTCGATAAAACCGGCAATGCCGCCCCCTTTCTGGGCCTCCGCGACCATGTGCAGGGCGACGGTCGTCTTTCCGCTGGATTCGGGTCCGTAAATCTCCACAATCCGCCCGCGCGGAATGCCTCCCACGCCAAGGGCAATATCCAGACTCAAAATGCCTGTCGGAATCGTCTCCACATTCATATCTACGGAGTCGCCCAGCTTCATGATGGAACCTTTTCCATAATTTTTTTGAATCTGAGAAATTGCGGCATCAAGCGCCTTCTGCCGCTCTTCGTTTGCCATACCGGCACCCCCTTCTGTATCCGTTCTGTTTTCTGTATTCGTTCTGTTTTCTGTATTCGTTCTGTTTTCTGTATCCGTTCTGTTTTCTGTATTCGTTCTGTTTTCCGTATCCGTTCTGTTTTGGTTTATTTCCGGTTTATTTCTGATCTATTTCCTGTCTATCTCTGCTCTATCATCGAATCATATTTCTTTTTGTGAATCAATTCCGCAGCATCTCAACAAAATGTTTTGTTTTCTGTTATGTTTCCGCCTGCGTTTCCGCATCCGCTTCCAGAATCGCGAGCCGCAGCGCGTTCAGCGCCGCTACCACGGCCCCTTCTCGGTTCTCCTGCCGGCTCTTTGTAAATTGGAACCTGTGGACGCGGGTCCTGCCCTTAACGTAAATTCCGACATACACCAGCCCCACCGGCTTATCCGCAGACCCGCCGCCCGGTCCCGCGATGCCGGTCACGGCGATCGCCGCATCGGCCTCCGCCGTGAAAGCCGCTCCCTCAGCCATTTCCCGGGCGGTCTGCTCGCTTACGGCTCCATAGGCAGCGAGCGTTTCCTTTTTCACGCCGAGGAGGCGCTCCTTGGCCTCATTGGAATAGGTAATAAAGCCGGAACGATACGCGCCCGAAATGCCGGGATAATTGATCAGACGCCCGGCGATCAGACCGCCTGTGCAGGATTCCGCCGTTGTCACCGTCATCCCGCGGTCCAGCAGCATCTGTCCGACAACGCCCTCCAGCGTATCGCCGTCGGCCCCGAAAACAGCCGTTCCGAACCGCTCCCGAATCGACCCTTCCACAGGACGGATCATCGCCTCCGCTTCCGCCCCCGTTTCCGCGCGGGCCGTAATCCGAAGGTCCACCGTCCCGGTCTTGGCGTACGGCGCCAGCGTCGGATTGGACATCTTCTCCATCATTTCATGCAGGCTGTATTCTATACTCGATTCGCCGATGCCGCAGATATGCAGCGTGCGGGAGACCATGACCTGCCGGGTCAGGGACGCGAGATACGGCTTTACCTGTCCGTCAAACATCGGCCGCATTTCGGAAGGCGGTCCGGGCAGCATGATCAGCGTCTTTCCGTCTTTTGACAGAATAAAGCCCGGCGCCGTGCCGTGTTCGTTGTAAAGCGCCGTCGAACCCTCCGGCAAAAGCGCCTGTTTCCAGTTGTTCGGCGTGACCGCGATGCCGCGGCGGCTCAAGGACGTTTCAATATTTTCCCGCGCCTTCCGGTCCTCTTTCAGCGGAACGCCGAAATACTGCGCTCCCATCTCCTTGGACAGATCGTCGCCCGTCGGCCCGAGGCCGCCCGTGGTAATGACCACCTGAGACCGTCCGAATGCCAGGCTGAAAGCGTCCAGCACCCGGTCCGGATTATCGCCGACTACCTGCTGGTGATAGGTATTGATCCCGATCGAAGCCAGTTCCCGCGCGATATAGGACGCATTGGTATTTACGATATCGCCAAGCAGAATTTCCGTGCCGATCGCAATGATTTCCGCTGTAATCTGCGGTTCCATAAGCCTCTCTCCTATTCTGACAAAACGTGCAGATTTTTATAGATGTACTCGATTACCGAGGCCACGGCTAAAATCATGGCCGCGTAGATCAGGATGGTTTCCAGAACCTGATACCATGGATATTCAAAACCGAGGATCAGCATCATGCACATAAGCATCTGCACCACGGTTTTCAGCTTACCGAGCATTCCGGCCGCGATCACAATACCCTTCGAGGCGGCGATAAGCCGAAATCCGCTGATGATAAATTCTCTGGCGACCAGAATGATGACGATCCAGCCGGCGATTTCTCCCAGTTCCACAAAACAGATCAGCGCGGAGATCACAAGCA
>CAYUPA010000088.1:2442-3877 GCA_964446565.1 uncultured Lachnospiraceae bacterium | reverse complement strand
CAGAGGGTCCATGAATTTGCCGAAATCCGTAATCATATTCCGGTTCCGCGCCAGCTTTCCGTCCAATCGATCCGTATAGGACGCGAACGCGAAGATCACAAAAGCGGCGTACCGGTTCCACGGGACCGGCAAAATACTGCTCATGTAAAAGATGACAAAAACCGGAACCAGAAGAATCCGCAGTATTGTGAGTTTATTCGCGGTATTAAAAGACAGCTTGACCTTTTTCATCCTGCCCTCCGATCCAGAAGCGAAACCTCTTCTCCCATCGTGATTCATTTCTTTTCCGCGGCCTCGTCGCCGATGAGATCATATCCTGAACTCCCCTCGTAATTCGTTTATTCTTCCTCGACCTCGTCGCCGATGAGATCGTATTCCGAAGCGCCCGTAATCCTGCACTTTACATACTCGCCGGAGCGATGAGGCCGGTCCGAGCTTACAAATACGAAACCGTCGATGTCCGGCGCGTCGCGGTAGGAGCGGGCGCTGTAAACGTGCCCCTCCGTCTCTTCCGGGATTTCACCGTCGATCAGGACCTCCAGCGTCCTGCCAATGAACTGTTTTGAAATCTCCTGACTGATGGATTGCTGAATCCGCATCAGCGTTTCCATCCGGCGGTTTTTCTCCTCATCCGGCACCTGATCCGGCATGGCCCCGGCGGGCGTCCCTTCCTCCTGGGAATAGGCAAAAACGCCTAACCGGTCAAACCGCATGTCCTTGACGAACTGGCACAACTCCTCAAACTCCTGTTCGGTTTCGCCGGGAAAGCCGGCAATCAGCGTCGTTCGAAGCGCGATTCCGGGAATGCGTTCCCGCAGCCTGCTGCAGACCCGCACCAGTGTTTCCTTCGTATGCCGGCGGCCCATCCGCCGCAGAACCGTATCGCTGCAGTGCTGAATCGGCATATCGATATAAGGAACGATCGTATCCTCCGCTGCAATGGTCTCGATCAGGTCGTCGGTAATATCCTCCGGATAGCAGTACAGAAGCCGTATCCAGTGAAATTCATCGATTTTGCACAGCTCTTTAAGCAGCGCGGAAAGCGTTGTCCTCGGATTCAGGTCGCGCCCGTATTTCGTAATATCCTGCGCAACCACCATGAGCTCTGTGACGCCCTGCTCCGCGAGGTCCCTCGCCTCGTGAAGAATGTCCGCCGCGGGGCGCGAACGGTAGGGTCCGCGGAGAGACGGTATCACGCAGTATGTGCAGCGGTTGTCGCAGCCTTCGGCGATCTTGAGGTATTCATAATGGCCCGGGGTCGTAATGGTGCGCCTTCGGTAGGAAAGATCCCTCTTTTCCGCAGGATCGAGCGTTAAAACCGGCTTGTTCCGCTCTTTCTCCTGCAGTTGATCGAGAACCTCGACGATACGCTCATAGCTTCCGGTTCCGACAACCGCGTCGACCTCCGGCATCTCTTTCAAAATCTCACTCGCAT
>CAYUPA010000088.1:285-2432 GCA_964446565.1 uncultured Lachnospiraceae bacterium | reverse complement strand
AGCGGCGAAATCAACAGTGCGCTGTCAACCGTATTTTTGTCGCAGCCCAGGGAAACAAACGAAACCGTCGCCGCCATGCCGCTACTCCGCGATTCCGTTCTGCCGCTCATACGCCGTAAAACAATTCGTAAGCAGCATCGCGATCGTCATCGGCCCCACGCCGCCCGGCACCGGGGTAATCGCGGAGGCCTTCCCCAGCATCGCCTGATAATCCGTATCGCCGCAAAGGCCGTTCCCGCCGCGGTGAATGCCTACGTCGATCACGACGGCGCCCTCCTTGATGTCCTCTGCTCCAAACATCTTTGGACGGCCGACCGCCGTGATAAAAATATCCGCCTGCCGGGTAAAAAAAGGCAAATCCCGGGTTCGGGAGTGGCAGACCGTCACCGTCGCGTTTTCCTGCAGCATCAAAAGCGCCATTGGTTTGCCGACAATATTGCTTCGTCCGGCGATAACGCAGTGCTTTCCTTCGATTTCGATTCCGGACCGCTTAAGCAGCTGCAGAACGCCCGCCGGCGTGCACGATACGAACGCCCCCTTCCGCCCGCTGAAAAGGCGGCCGGTATTTATGGTATGGAAACCGTCCACATCCTTGGCCGGATCAATCGCTTCGAGGACCTGCGCCGCATCCAGATGATCCGGCAGCGGCAGCTGCACGAGGATTCCGTTGACCGACGCGTCCTGATTCAACCTTTGGACCGTATTCAGCAGTTCTTCCTGCGTCGTGTCCGCCGGCATACGGCAGAGAACCGATTCCATTTGAATCCATCCGCAGGCTTTTTCCTTATTGGCGACATATACCTGCGAGGCCGGATCGTCGCCCGCCAGAATCACGGCCATCTTCGGCGCCGGATAGCCCTGCGCCCGGCAGGCCCTGATTTTTTCCTTCAGCTCGCCCCGGATTTCCCGCGCAATCGCCTTTCCGTCTATGATTTTCGTTTCCAAAATGATCTCCTTCCGCTTAGAACAATCCGGTGATATTCCCATTTTCATCGACGTCGATCTTCTCCGCGGCAGGTACCGGAGGAAGACCCGGCATCGTCATGATTTCCCCGGCGAGGGCAACGACAAACCCCGCGCCCGCGGAAACGCTGACCTCGCGAATCGTAATCGAGAAATTCTTCGGACGTCCCAGCTTCTTCGGGTTATCGGACAGGGAATATTGGGTTTTGGCAATGCAAACCGGCAGACGCCCGAATCCGAGATCCGTCAGGTGCTTTAGCTGTGTCCTGACGCCCGGCGCAAAGACGACGCCGTCCGCGCCGTAAATCCGGGTCGCGATCGTTTTGATTTTCTCCTCAAGCGGCATCTCGTCCGGATACAGCGGATGATACTTCGATTCCTGCGCCGCAAGGGTCGCAAGAACGGTCTCCGCGAGGCGGATGCCGCCTTTGCCGCCCTTCGCAAAGACCTCGGCCGGCGCAAAGGCGCATCCAAGCTCCCGGCAGCGCTTTTCGATATAGGCCGTTTCCTCCGGCGTATCCGTCGCAAAGGAATTTAACGTCACGATCAGCGGTACACCGTACTGGCGCAGATTTTCAATGTGCGCCTCAAGATTGGCGAAGCCTTTTTCAAGCGCTTCCGGATTCGCCTCGCTGAGACGCTCCCGCGCGAGGCCGCCGTTGTATTTTAACGCGCGCACCGTCGCGACCAGAACGATGGCGGAAGGCGCAAGGCCGCCCACGCGGCACTTGATGTCCAGGAATTTCTCCGCGCCCAGATCCGCGCCGAATCCGGCCTCCGTAATCACGTAATCCGCGAGTTTGAGCGCGTAGCGGGTCGCGCGCAGACTGTTGCAGCCATGCGCGATATTGGCAAAGGGACCCCCATGGACGATACACGGCGTATTCTCAAGGGTCTGCACGAGATTCGGATTGATCGCGTCCTTAAGCAGGGCCGCCATGGCGCCCTGCGCGTGAAGCTGCGAAGCCGTCACGGGTTTCCCCTCGTAAGTGTAGCCGATAAGAATCCGGCCGATCCGCTCCTTCAGGTCCATCAGGTCGCGGGAAAGGCAGAGGATCGCCATAATCTCCGAGGCAACGGAAATCATATAGCCGTCCTCCCGCGGAACGCCCTGCGACCGGCCGCCAAGACCGACAATGATATGGCGCAGCGCGCGGTCGTTTAAGTCGACCGCCCGCTTCCAG
>CAYUPA010000088.1:0-275 GCA_964446565.1 uncultured Lachnospiraceae bacterium | reverse complement strand
GATCGATGCCCAGCGCGTTGCCCTGTTGCAGATGATTTTCGATCAATGCGGACAGCAGATTATGCGCCGTGCTGACCGCGTGAATATCGCCGGTAAAGTGCAGATTGATATCCTCCATGGGCACAATCTGCGAATAACCGCCCCCTGCGGCCCCGCCCTTTACGCCCATGCAGGGGCCAAGCGACGGCTCTCTGAGGGCGATCACGGCTTTTTTGCCGAGCTGCGCCATGGCCTGTCCCAGCCCAATCGTCACCGTCGTCTTGCCCTCGCCGGCC
>CAYUPA010000087.1:4836-6975 GCA_964446565.1 uncultured Lachnospiraceae bacterium | reverse complement strand
CACGGCAGATTCCGTACTTGCGCAGAACCGAATGAGGGCGTCCGCAGATCCGGCAGCGGGAATACGCGCGCGTGGAGAACTTCGGCGCCGCGAGCTTTCTCTGCTGGTTTATTTTCTTGGATGTCTTTGCCATAATAACCTCCTTATAAGCCTTACTTCGCAAAAGGCATGCCCATCAGGGCGAGCAGCTCTCTTGCTTCCTCATCGGTTTTCGCCGTCGTGACGAACACGATATTCATACCGCGAACCTTATCGATCTTATCATAGGATATCTCAGGGAAAATCAGCTGCTCGCGAATGCCGAGCGAATAATTGCCGCGTCCGTCGAACGAATCGGCGCTTACGCCGCGAAAGTCGCGCACGCGGGGCAGAGCGAGGCTGATCAGGCGGTCGGCGAAATCGTACATCCGGTCGCCGCGAAGCGTAACCTTGCAGCCAATCGACATGCCCTCGCGCAGCTTAAAGTTCGCGATGGATTTCTTCGCCTTCGTAATGACCGGCTTCTGTCCGGAAATGATCGTCATATCGGATACGGCGCCTTCCAGGGCCTTCGGATTGTCCTTCGCCTCGCCGACGCCCATATTGAGCACAATTTTCTCCAGCTTGGGAACTTCCAACGTATTCTTATAGCCAAATTTTTTGACCATTCCGGGAATGATTTCGCTGAAGTACAAGTCCTTCATTCTGTTAGACACTTTTTTTCCTCCTCTTCGGACGGCAGGCGGCTCAGTCGACCGTTTCGCCGGTCTTCTTGGCAAAACGGGTCCGTACGGTCACCTCTTTGCCGCTTACTTCCTTGACCTCCGTCTTGATTCCCAGTCTGGTGGGCACGCCGTTGTGCAGATACATCACGTTCGAGACGTGGATCGGCGCTTCCCTGTGGACGATGCCGCCCTGCTGCATTCCGCCCTGCTGTTTCAAATGTTTGGTGACCATGTTCGCGCCTTCCACGACGACGCGCTCGTTTTTATGGTCAACGACGATTACCTTTCCTTCTTTGCCTTTATCTCTGCCGGCGATAATCCGAACCATATCGCCCTTTTTGATCTTCATCTTCGCCATTTTTCATTCTCCCATCTCAGAGCACTTCCGGAGCCAGGGAAAGAATCTTCATATATTTTTTCGCGCGCAGTTCTCTGGCGACCGGTCCGAAAATACGGGTTCCTCTCGGGGTCTGATCCTCCCGGATGATCACGGCCGCGTTCTCGTCAAACCGAATATAGGAACCGTCTTTGCGGCGAACCGGATACGTGGTCCGGACCACAACCGCGCGGACTACCTCACCTTTTTTGACAACGCCGCCTGGTGTTGCGCTTTTAACGGCAGCGATGATCTCGTCGCCCACGGCCGCATAACGGCGGGTCGAGCCGCCCAGAACATGGATGCAAAGCAGCTCCTTCGCTCCGGTGTTATCCGCGACTTTCAGTCGGCTTTCCTGCTGTATCATGACGATACCCTCCTTTACTCCGCATTACTTCGCTTTCTCGAGAATCTCAACGAGACGCCATCTCTTATCCTTTGACAGGGGCCGGGTTTCCATCACGCGGACGCGGTCGCCGATCTTACATTCGTTATTCTCATCATGCGCTTTCAGTTTATAGGTTCGCTTAACGATCTTTCCGTAAACCGGATGCTTTACGTTATCGACCACGGATACGACGATCGTCTTGTCCATCTTGTCGCTGGATACGACGCCGACCATCGTCTTTCTCATATTTCGTTCTGCCACGGTGTAGCCTCCTTATTCTGCTGCCTTCTGCTTCAACACGGTCTGGATTCTGGCGATGTTCCTGCGGACTTCCCTGATGCGGGCCGTATTCGTCAACTGGTTGGTGGCATTCTGAAAACGAAGATTGAAAAGCTCCTTTTTAGCGGAAATCAGTTCCATTTCCAGCTGCTGCGGATTTTTCGCTTTCAATTCGTCTAAATAACTGGTCTTTTTCAATTCTATTCACCATCCTCTATCCAAAGTCCGCTCTCAGGCGCCCAGCGCGTTCTGTTCGTCGTCGAGCTCCCTGCGGGATACGATCCGGCACCGTACGGGAAGCTTGTGCATGGCAAGGCGCAGCGCCTCCTTCGCGATGTCTTCGGTCACGCCCGCGACCTCAAAGAGAACACGGCCCGGCTTTACGACGGCCA
>CAYUPA010000087.1:0-4826 GCA_964446565.1 uncultured Lachnospiraceae bacterium | reverse complement strand
ACTCGGGAGACCCCTTGCCGTTGCCCATACGGGTTTCCGCGGGTTTCGCCGTAACCGGCTTATCCGGGAAAATCTTGATCCAAACGCGGCCGCCTCTCTTGATATACCGGGTCAGCGCGACACGGGCCGCCTCGATCTGACGGGAATTGATCCACGCGGGGTCCAGCGATACAAGGCCGTACTCCCCGTCGGTAATACGGTTGCCGCGAAGGGCCCTGCCGGACATGCCGCCGCGGAACTGCTTACGATGCTTTACTCTTTTGGGCATTAACATCAGCGATCTCTCCCTTCCTTGTTCGCCTTCACAGGAAGCACTTCACCATGATTGATCCAAACCTTGACGCCGATCTTCCCGTAGGCCGTATTCGCCTCGGAAAAACCGTAGTCGATATCCGCGCGAAGCGTCTGCAGAGGAATATTGCCGTCGCTGTAACTCTCGGCGCGCGCGATTTCGGCCCCGCCGAGACGGCCGGATACGGAAGATTTGATTCCCTTCGCGCCGGCCCGCATCGTGCGTCCCATCGCCTGCTTCATCGCGCGGCGGAAGGATACGCGGTTCTCGAGCTGCTGCGCGATATTCTCGGCCACAAGCTGCGCGTCCATCTCCGGATGCCTGACTTCCATGATATTCAGGGAAACCCGGGAGGAGGTCAGCTTCTGGACTTTATCCTTCAGGGCTTCAATCGCGGCTCCGCCCTTGCCGATTACGAGGCCGGGCTTCGCTGTGTTGATCGTAATCTTAATCCGGTTGGAAGCTCTTTCGATATCGATGCTCGAAATGCCGGTCGCGTAGAGACTGTCTTTTAAATACTTGCGGATTTTATAGTCCTCGACCAGCGTATCGCCGAATTTCCGGTCGTCGACAAACCATTTGGCGTCCCAATCCTTTATCACTCCGACACGAAAGCCGTGCGGATTAACTTTCTGACCCATGAGCTTCCTCCTTTACCTCTCATTCAGAATAATGGTGATATGACTGGTTCTCTTCAGAATCCGGTCCGCGCGGCCCTGCGCCCGCGGACGCAGCCGTTTAAGGGTGGAACCGGGATTCGCGTACGCTTCCTCGACGTATAAACGGGTGACGTCAATGTCCATATTCCGCTCCGTCGAAGCGTATTCCGCGTTCGCGACCGCGGAGTTCAGCAGCTTGCTGATGATGCGGGCGCCTTCGCGGGGCGTCGCCGCAAGAATCGCCGAGGCCATCCCCACGTCCTTGCCTCGTATCGTATCCAGAACGATCTTCGCCTTCGTCGGCGAAATTCTCGCGTAACTCACCTTCGCTCTGGGTCTCTGATCGACCTGCGCGTTGCGTTCTCTTTTAATCTGACTTCTATGACCTTTCGCCATCGCCTGGAACACTCCTTTCAAAATGCGTCTGTCAGCTGTTTCTGGCCTTTTTCTCGTCCTTGCTGTGGCCGCGGAATGTCCGCGTCAGGACGAATTCGCCCAGCTTGTGACCGACCATATCCTCGGTCACATAGACCGGGACATGCTTTCTGCCGTCATGGACGGCGAAGGTATGCCCGACAAAGGACGGAAAAATGGTAGAGCGGCGGGACCAGGTCTTAATGACTTCTTTATTGCCGGACGCATTCATCGCATCGACTTTTTTCAACAGGTATTCATCCGCGAACGGACCCTTTTTTAAGGAACGTGCCATTCGTCATGCCCTCCTTACTTCTTGTTCATCGCGCGGCTGCGCACAATATATTTATTGGATTGTTTATTCTTTTTACGCGTCTTAAGGCCCATCGCAGGCTTGCCCCAGGGCGTCATCGGACCCGGATGGCCTACCGGCGCGCGTCCTTCGCCGCCGCCGTGCGGATGATCGTTCGGATTCATAACGGAACCGCGGACCGTCGGACGGATGCCCATGTGGCGCTTGCGTCCGGCGCTTCCGATCTTAACAAGCTCGTGATCGGCGTTGCCGACCGTACCGATCGTGGCGCGGCAGGCAAGCGGCACCATCCGCATTTCACCGGACGGAAGGCGCAGGGTCGCCATTTTCGCGTCCTTCGCCATCAGCTGCGCGACGCCGCCGGCGGAACGGACCATCTGGGCGCCCTTGCCCGGCTTCATCTCGATGTTGTGGATATTGGCGCCGATGGGAATATTGCGGAGAGGCAGGCAGTTGCCGGTACGGATTTCCACGTTCTCGCCGCTTACAACGACGTCGCCGTCGGTCAGGCCGTCCGGGGCGAGGATATAGCGCTTCTCGCCGTCGGCGTACGCAAGCAGGGCGATATACGCGCTGCGGTTCGGATCGTACTCGATGCCGATGACCCTGGCCGGGATTCCGTCTTTATTTCGCTTAAAATCGATGATGCGGTACTTGTTCTTGCTGCCGCCGCCGTGATGGCGGACCGTGATCTTGCCGTAGTTGTTGCGCCCGGCTGTATTCTTAACCCGTACGACCAGGGATTTCTCCGGGGTGCTTTTGGTGATTTCATCAAAGGCGGGGCTGGTCATATTCCTTCTGGAGGGGGTATAGGGCTTATATGTTTTGATCGCCATGGATGTCGCTCCTTTCGGTTATTGCCTTTTTACATTCCTTCGAAGAACTCGATGTCCTTGCTGTCCTCTGTCAGCTTGACAACCGCCTTTTTCCTTGCGGCCGTGCGTCCGACGATCATGCCCCGCCGTCTCTTTTTGCCGGGGATGTTGAGAGTATTGACCTTTTCGACCTTCGCGCCGTCGAACATCTTTTCAACCGCTTCGCGGATCTGGTTCTTGGTGGCGTCCGGGTGCACGTAGAACGTGTACTTCTTCTCTTCCATCATCTTCATGCTCTTCTCGGTGATCACCGGTTTCAGAAGCACGTCGTAGTATTTCACATCAGCCATTGTAAACTTCCTCCATCTTCTGAACCGCGTCCCGGGTCACAATCAGTCTGTCGTATTTCAGGATGTCGTAGGTATTCAGCATGTCCGCCCGTGTCGTCTTAATGCCGGGAAGATTTCTGGCGGAGAGGACGACGTTCCTGTTCTCGCCCGCGGAAACGATCAGCGCGTTCGTGACCGAAAAGGTATCAAGGACTTTTTTCATCGCCCTGGTCTTGATTTCATTGAGTTCGAGGGTCTCCAGAACGAGGAGCTTATTCTCCTGCACTTTGGAGGAGAGCGCCGAACACAGAGCGGCGCGGCGCACCTTTTTGTTTACCTTCTGGGAGTAATCGCGGGGCTTCGGCGCGAACACGACGCCGCCGCCGACCCACTGCGGCGCGCGGTTGCTTCCCTGACGGGCGTGACCTGTCCCCTTCTGGCGCCACGGCTTTCTGCCGCCTCCGCTGACCTCGCCCCGCGTAAGAGCACTCTGTGTGCCCCGGCGCTGATTCGCAAGGTGCGCTACCACTACTTGATGCATCACGGGGATGTTGACTTTTGCGCCGAAGAGAGCATCGCTCAGCTCAATCTGTCCGCTTTCGGCGCCGTCCATGGTATAAACAGCTACTGTCGCCATTCCTTTTCCTCCTGTTTATTCTGCTTTGACCGTATTGATAATGGTAACGATCGACTTCCTGGGTCCGGGTACGGAGCCTTTGATCAGAATCAGGTTCTGATCCGGATCGACGCGGACCACCTCAAGGTTCTGCACGGTCGTATGCACCGCGCCCATGTGGCCGGGGAGCTTCTTTCCCTTAAAGACACGGGACGGGTACGCGGACGCGCTGTTGGACCCCGCGTGCCGGTGATATTTGGAGCCGTGCTCCATCGGGCCGCGGTTCAGGCCGAATCTGTGAATCGCGCCCTGAAATCCTTTTCCTTTGGATGTGCCGCTTACGTCCACCCGGTCCCCGGGCTGGAACACATCCGCCTTGATCGTATCGCCGGCCTTAAAGGTCTCGGCGTTGTCGAGGCGGAACTCCTTAAGATACCGCTGGTACTCCACGCCGGCCTTCTCAAAATGGCCCTTCTGAGGATTCTTTACGAGCTTCTCGCGGATTTCGCCAAATCCGACCTGAACCGCGCTGTACCCGTCGTGCTCGACGGTCTTGACCTGCGTCACCACACAGGGGCCCGCTTCCATAACCGTGACCGGAATCAGCTCTCCGGTTTCCTTCGCGAAGACCTGCGTCATGCCGATCTTCCTTGCCATGATGGCTTTTTTCATCTTTCGTGCACCTCCTAATAATCTACAGCGGCAAAGGACAGACGGAACCCCGCCGGGATGCGGCCAGGCCGCGCCTGTGTCCCGGAAAAAACCCGCGCCCTTTGCATTCTAGGTTATTAGCACCCGGGGCCGCTGCCCGTGCCCGCGGGTTTCCGCCAGCGGAGCCTGCGCTCATGGCGGCGCTGACTTTTGTCAGCCTGAATAACCCTCAACTCTTCGTAATTTGCGCGTTTCCTGCGGCTGTCTTCTATTCTGTATATGCCCCTGAAGCCGTCTTCAGTTTTTGGCCTCAACCTTAATATCGACGCCGGCCGGCAGTTCCAGACGCATCAACGCGTCGATCGTCTTGTTGGTCGGCCTCAGGATGTCGATCAGACGCTTATGCGTGCGCTGCTCGAATTGCTCCCGGGAATCCTTATACTTGTGTACGGCGCGGAGAATGGTCACGACCTCTTTCCGCGTCGGCATCGGAATCGGTCCGCTGACCTCGGCTCCGGTTCGCTTCGCGGTCTCCACGATCTTCTGCGCGGACTGATCGATCAGCTGATGATCATACGCCCTTAATGTGATTCTGATCTTCTGATTTGCCATAAAAAACAGCCTCCTTTTCGTACTTTTGCCTTCTGCGGCTCATGACGCCACGGCGGCTGCACCATAAAAAAAGTACAACCGCAAGCACGACATGCGACTGTACACTTACCCGTGTGTGTCCTCAC
>CAYUPA010000086.1:0-7082 GCA_964446565.1 uncultured Lachnospiraceae bacterium | reverse complement strand
ATGAAAGCCTAGGAAGAGGAGGCGGCGACGCCTATACTGCACGCGAAGAAGGTCGCTGTCGTCGGCGGCGGCAACGTGGCGATGGACGCGGCCCGCTGCGCCATGCGTCTTGGCGCCGAAACGGTTTCCATCGTTTACCGCCGGTCCCGGGAGGAACTTCCGGCCCGGAAGGAAGAGGTCGAGCACGCGGAGGAAGAAGGGATCGTCTTCCGGCTGCTTACGAACCCCGTGGAAATTCTGCCGGATGAAAACGGGGCGGTTGGCGGTCTGCGCTGTATCCGCATGGAGCTTGGCGAACCGGACGCCTCGGGACGCAGACGGCCGGTCGAGGTTCCGGGTTCCGAGTTAGACGTGGAGGCCGACTGCGTTATCATGGCGATCGGGACCTCGCCGAATCCGCTGATCAAATCGACGACCGAGGGCCTCGCGACCGAGCGCTGGGGCGGCATCATTACGGATGAGGACGGCAGGACGTCAAGACCCTGCATTTACGCGGGCGGCGACGCGGTGACCGGGGCGGCTACCGTCATACTGGCGATGGGAGCCGGAAAGACGGCGGCCTCCGCGATCGACCGGTACATACGGGAAAAATGCGAATCCAATGACGCCTGAGACAAAAACCACTGCGCCGGTCCTTCGGGCCGCGATCTTTGATCTTGACGGCACGCTGGTCGATTCCATGGGCGTCTGGGAGCGAATCGACCGCGCCTTTCTTGGCAGGCGCGGCCTTCCGGAGGATGCGGACTACCTTGCGGCGCTCAAGAACATGAATTACCGCAGGGCGGCGGAGTATACGATCGGACGCTTCGGCCTTACGGAAACCCCGCAGGACCTGATGGCGGAATGGGACAGGATGGCGGTGTGGGAATACGGCCATACGATTCCGTTAAAACCCGGCGCGAAGGAACTTTTGGAAGAGCTGAAACAGCGCGGCATTCCCGTCGCGTTAGCCACGGTGTCCGGGCCCGCTTTGTATAACGCGGTCCTGAAGCGCCACGGCATCGACCGGTTCTTTGACGCCGTAACGGCGGCGGATACGGGAATCCGCGGCAAGGAAAGCCCGGATGTTTACCTGCGGGCCGCCTCTCTTTTACGGACGGAGCCGGAGCGCTGCGTCGTCTTCGAAGACCTGCTGATGGGCATACAGGTTGCCTCGGGCGCCGGGTTTGCGACCTGCGCGGTGGAGGACCCGTCTTCGGAAACGGAGAGGGAGGCGCTGCGCCTCGCGGCGGACTACTATGTGAAAGACCTGCGCGAGGTGATACCGCTTTTGGGGGACCGGCTGGCGCCGCTTACAAAGGAAAGGAGGGATCCATGAGACCGCTTGTGCTTGCGCCGTCGCTTCTGGCAGCGGACGGCGCGCGGCTTGGCGACGAGGCGCTCTGCGTTTGGTATGCCGGAGCGAAATGGCTCCATATCGATGTGATGGACGGGCGGTTCGTGCCGAGCCTTTCGTTTGGGTTTCCGGCGGTATCGTCCCTTCGGCCCGTATCGCCGGCCTTCTTCGACGTGCATCTGATGATCGAGGAGCCGGAGCGGTATATCGAGCAGTTCGCGGAGGCCGGGGCCGATGGAATCACGGTGCATCAGGAAGCGACATCGTCCCTGCAAAGAGCGATTGCGATGATTCACGCGTGCGGCAAGCGGGCCGGGATCGCCTTAAATCCCGCAACGCCGCTCTCCGTGCTGGATTACGCGGCGGAGGAGGCGGATCTGATCCTTCTGATGACGGTCAATCCCGGTTTCGGCGGCCAGAAGTATATCGTTTCCATGACGGAGAAAATCCGCGCGCTCCGGCATCGTATGGAGGCGAGGGGGCTTGCGGCCGATCTGGAGGTGGATGGCGGCATCAGCCGCTCCAATCTGGCGGCCGTTCTAAAGGCCGGGGCCAATATCATCGTAGCCGGCTCCTCCGTCTACAACGGCGAACCGGAGGCGAACGTAAGGGAGTTCCTTTCGGCGTTTTCCCGGTTTGCTGACAGGAACGCGGAATCCCGATATGAGGAATGCTGAAATTCGGTATTCCGGATTAAGGTATAAAAAAAGCTCCGGAACCATCCCGGAGCCGTAAGCTCCCGACCGGATTCGAACCGGTGACCTATTCATTACGAGTGAATCGCTCTACCGACTGAGCCACGGAAGCAAATCGAACAAAAGGTATGGTACTATATCCTGGCGGGTTTGTCAAGCTGTAAATCAGCTTCCGCGAAAATTAGTTTTTTCTGTATAAAATTCCGCGCCGAAACACAGGCATAAAGGAGGGTCAAAATGAAACCGTTTATGGATAAGGATTTCCTTCTAAGGACCGAGACGGCGAAGCACTTGTTTCATACCTTCGCAGAGAATCTGCCGATTTATGACTATCACTGTCATATCAGCCCCCGGGAAATCTGGGAAAATATCGGGTATGACAATATTACGCAGGTCTGGCTGTACGGGGACCATTACAAGTGGCGCATTATGCGCGCTGTGGGCATTGATGAGAAATATATAACGGGCGGCGCGTCCGATTACGATAAGTTCGTCGCTTACACGAAAGCGCTTTCGATGGCGATCGGCAACCCGCTGTATCACTGGTCGCACCTCGAACTGCGGCGGTATTTCGGGATCGAGGAGATTTTGTGCGAAGAAAACGCGCCTGTCATCTGGGAAAAATCAAAAGCCGCCCTGCAGAAGCTCCGGTGTCAGGATTTGATCCGGATGAGCAACGTCAGTGTGATCGTGACGACGGATGACCCGGCGGACAGTCTGGAATATCACCGGAAGCTGCGGGAGGAGAAGCCGATGCAGACCCGCGTCGTACCGGGATTTCGTCCGGATAAGGTGCTTGCGATATCCGCGGACGGATTCTGCGATTCCGTGCGGAAACTGGCTGATGTCAGCGGTCATGCGATCGAGAACTTTCAGGATTTAAAAGAAGTTCTTCATGACAGAATTGAATTCTTCCATGAAAACGGATGCCGCGTTTCCGATCATGGCCTTACTTCCGTGCCCTTTGTCCCGGGAAGCGAGGACGAAGCGGATCAGGTGCTGCGCGCCGCGCTGTCCGGCAAAAAGCCGTCCGAAGAAGAGCAGGACCTCTACCGTACCGCGGTTCTTATCGCGCTCGCTGAGGAGTACGCAAGGCACGGGTGGGTGATGCAGCTGCACATGGCGGCGCTTCGAAACAACAATACCGTTCTGATCGATCAAATCGGCCCCGACGTGGGAAACGACGCGATGACGGACGCGGAACTGGGACAGAATCTCGCGCGTCTGATGGATGCGATGAACCGGAGAAAGGCCCTGCCGAAGACGGTTCTCTACAGCCTGAACCCGGCGCATAACTATGTGCTGCTTACGATCGGCGGCTGCTTCGCGGGTGAGGTGCCAGGGAAGATTCAGCTTGGCTCCGCCTGGTGGTTCAACGATCACATCGACGGGATTCGCGAGCAGCTCAAAACCGTGGCCAACGCGGGGGTTCTCGGACAATTTATTGGCATGTTGACAGATTCTCGCAGCTTTTTATCGTATTTTCGCCATGAATATTTCCGAAGAATTCTCTGCGACCTGATCGGGGAATGGGTTGAAAATGGCGAATATCCCTATAACGAAGCGGATTTGAAGAAAATAATAACAGCAATTTGCTACAACAATGCGGTTTCCTACTTCGGAATCGAAATATAGATTATCTTGAAAATCTTTAGCGCGCGTTGTATAATTAACTACAATAGTTATAGAAAAAAGGAAAGGATTAGACAACTAATCCTTTTTGATTTGCAGATTCGGGAGTGATGCGGATGCGGTCCGTGACGATTGCCGCCCGGGAGGAAGGAAGAAGACTGGACCGGTATCTGATGAAGCTGCTGCCGAAAGCGCCGAAAAGCCTGATTTACCGGCAGCTTCGCACGAACGGCTTTACGCTGAACGGCAAACGCATTCACGACGCGCGGTATGTACTGAAAGCAGGGGACGCGCTGGCGATCTACCTTTCCGATTCGCAGCTTGCGGAGTTTGGATTCGGCGCGGATGCGGCCATCGGGACAGGAGCGGTACCGGGGACGGACCGCTTCGGACCGGCGCGGGCCGGCGCAGGCGGCTTTGAGGAAGCCGTGCCGGGGACGAACAGTCTTGGAAAGGCGAAAGCGGGGACAGGCGGCCTTGAAGAAGCTGGGCCGAGCGGCTTTGAGGAAGCCGAGCCTAACGGCCCTGCGGAAACCGGGCCGCGCATTCTCTACGAAGACAGCCATTTGCTGATTCTCGATAAGCCGGCTGGGCTGCTGTCCCAGAAGAATACGCCGCAGTCCGTGTCTCTGACAGAAATCGCCCTCCGGATTCTAAAGGAGCACGGGGTATCCGTTCTGCCCGGATTCAGGCCGGGACCGGTGAACCGCCTCGACCGCAACACAAGCGGAGCCGTAATTTTTCCGAAAGACCTGCCAGCGGCGCAGGCCGCCTCGGAAATGATCCGCAACGGGTACATCGTGAAATATTACATTGCTGTCGTGCACGGACTTGCGAATTGGACGGGCGTACGCAGGTTCGAGCATTTTTACCGGAAAGACGCGGAGAAGAACCGACTCATTTTGGAACCGGTCGGTCCGGGGGAAGCGGGAAAGTGCAGCCGCGAAGCAGAGGACAGGGTTTGCTGCGAAACGGAGAACAGAGTTTGCTGCGAAGCGGAGAACAGGGTATGCCGTGAAGCGGAGGACAGAGTTTGCTGCGAAGCGCAAGTCCTCGGACAGAACGGGAAGCGGGACCTTTCGCTGCTTCGGATCCGTCTGATCACAGGGAAATCTCATCAAATCCGCGCACAGCTCGCGCAGGAAGGGCTTCCGATCCTCGGGGATCCCAAATACAGCCCCATAGAGTACTATCATCAGGATCAAGTGCGCTATGGCATCCGTTCACAGATGCTGTGTGCGTTTGAATTGTTTTTTCAAAGAACACTGCCGCCCCTCACGGCGGTAAGCGGAAGGCGGATTCGGGCGTCGCTTCCCGGAAATATGAAAGGGATGATCGCGCATTATTTTCACGAAGAGGTATCAGCATTATGAAGGACAGTTTTGCGATGTGCAGGAATTCGGAGATTTTTGAACATTTCTGGGAAATATCAAAAATTCCGAGAGGGTCCGGCTATGAAAAAGCGGTCGGCGATTATGTACTTCGGTACGCGGAGGGCCTCGGACTTGAGGCATGGAAGGATGAGGCACATAACGTCGTTGTGCGGAAACCCGCCTCCAAAGGGCGGGAAGAGGATCCCGCCGTCATGATTCAGGGCCACCTCGATATGGTCTGGGATAAAACGGTGGAAAGTTCGCATTGCTTTCAAACGGACCCGATCGAAGTCATTCAGGACGAGGACTGGCTTCACGCCGACGGAACGACCCTTGGAGGCGATGACGGCATCGCGATTGCCTACGCGATGACGCTGATGGCCGATACGGAGCACTCGTTCCCCGCGCTTGAATTCGTCCTGACTTCCGGTGAGGAAATCGGGCTTCTTGGCGCCAAGGCGCTCGATAAGTCCCGGCTCAGGGCGAAATACATGATCAATCTCGATTCCGAAAGAGAAAACGAGGTCCTGAGCAGCTGCGCGGGCGGCGTGCAGCTGAATCTTGAAAAAAAGGTACAGCGTCAGGGCTCCACAGAGGGCGACATTCCGGTTCTGGTCCGGATTCACGGCCTGCGGGGCGGACACAGCGGCGATGACATTGACAAGAACCGCGGCAACGCGATCAGCCTGATGGGCGAGTTCCTGTTCAAATGGTATAACTATGAACAGAACACGCATCTGGTTTCGATGGAGGGCGGTTCCAAGGAGAACGCGATTCCCAGGGAATGTACGGCGAAAATCTGGATTCCGGAAGAAAAGCGTGAGAACCTGAACCGCGGCACCTGGTGGTTCGGTGAGGATTTGAACAGACGGTATAACGCGAGCGACCCGAATGTGCGGATCGAGGTCAGCTATCCGGACCCCGGGGCGATCGATCCCGCGGACTGGGACGTAATCATGGATGAGGATCACGGGCAGATTTTGAGCTTCTTAAATCTGGCTCCGAACGGCGTGATCAATATGAGCAAGACGGTCGACGGCCTTGTTGAGACATCCTGCAATATGGGCGTTGTGAATACGGAGGCGGACAGCTGGCAGGCCGTTGTTTCGCTCCGCAGTTCCGACGAGTCGAAAAAAGAACTGCTGCGCAGCCGGTTCGAGATTCTCGCGGAAATGAACGGCATCGCGATGACGGCCTCCGGAGACTATCCCGGATGGACATATACAATCCGCTCACCGCTTCGTGAACTCTATCTCGACACCTATAAGAAACTTTTTCATCAGACCGCGAAGGCAAGCGCGATTCACGCGGGCGTGGAATGCGGCCTTTTCGTATCCGCGATGGACGGACTTGATGCGATCAGCGTCGGACCGGATATGCAAAATACCCATTCACCGCAGGAACGGCTGAGCATCTCGAGCGCGGAACGTGTCTTTCAGGTTCTTCTCGCTGTCCTTGAGCGGCTCCATTGAACCGAAAAGGGGGAGGACCCGGCGCGCGTTCCCCTTTTTTGCAAAGGGAATCGGAATTTTGAAAACGGGAATCGGGATATCCCTGCAAACGGCAGGACCCTTTTACAAGGGTTCTACGCATTTGAGGATATCCCGATTTTTTTGCGCGTCTTATTCGTTTTCGATTTCGGCGATATAGCGCCGCAGATTCTCATGGCCGATTTCGATGCCCTGTATGCAGTCTTCCATGCCTTCAAACTCGATAGCGACATATCCGTCATATCCCGCCAGTTTGAGGGCGGCCAGGCAGTGCTTTACCGGGACGTCGCCGTGTCCGATGATCGCACCGCGCAGATAGCTGCCGTTGCGGCTGCGGAAGAACCCTTTCCCGGGGTTCGGAAGCATTGGGGATTTGATGTGGAAGTCTTTTGCGTGCGCGTAGAACGCAAACGGCGCCACGCGACCGACCGCTACGGCGGGATCCTCATCGGCGCAGGTGAAATTGCCCATATCGACCAGCAAGCCGAAATTCGGATGGTTCACGGCCTGTACGAGCTTTTCGACGCGCGTGCTGTCCTGTGAGAAACGGCCATGG
>CAYUPA010000085.1:835-7128 GCA_964446565.1 uncultured Lachnospiraceae bacterium | reverse complement strand
TCCGATTTCGTCTTTGAGGATTTCAATGTGCGGCCGGCAGAGGACGATCCTTCCCTCTATGCCTCAGGTTCTGATGCAATCCTCTTTACAGGGCTTATGGGTTCGCTTACGATGAAAGACTGCCATTTCAGCGGTCTGGGCGACGATGCGCTTAACATTCACAACCGTGCGGGCCGAATTGTTGCCTTTGATCCGAAAACAGGCAGTCTGACGTGCGGCGACGCGGCGAATGGGGCGTTGTCTTCCGACTGGGCGATGGAGGGCGACGTGCTGCATGCCTACGACCCCATAACGTTTCTTGAAAAGGGAACGCTTACGCTGGATACATACAGCGGCGGAAACGGCCATGTATCCAAAACGACAGGAAACCCGGAGCAAGGCGATATTCTGGCCAATGGGGCGTTCTACGCTTCGGTTACTCTTAAGGACTGCGAGGTTCGTTGTTCCCGCTGTCGGGGATTTCTCCTTCAGACACAGAATATTCTTGTGGAAGGCTGCCGTTTTTATGGATTGAGCTATGCGGGAATCGTGATTTCTCCGGACATTGTCCGATGGTATGAAGTTGGTCCCTCCGATCATGTGGAGATTCGAAACTGCACCTTCGAACGCTGCGACGTCTTCTCTTCCCGGGCGAGCCGCGGCGCGATCGTCGTAAACGCCTGTCATGATACGAGTAATTCAAACTACCCGGCGGGTGTGCATACGAATATATCCATCCACGACAACGTCTTTAAGAACTGCGACAGCAGCGGCATTTTCGTGGCCTGCACGAAAGGCGTTACTGTGAAGGATAACCGGTTTGAAGGCTGTTCTTTTAATGCGTTTGACGACGGAACGGGCGAGATGGACTATGACATCGTTCTCAAGAACTGCGAGGACGTAACCGTGGAGGGCAACGAAACGGACAAGGCGAAGGATTTGCTGTATAAGCAGGTCG
Source organism: uncultured Lachnospiraceae bacterium (assembly GCA_964446565.1). Classification (GTDB taxonomy): domain Bacteria; phylum Bacillota; class Clostridia; order Lachnospirales; family Bianqueaceae; genus CAYUPA01. Next base: position 6,191 of record CAYUPA010000085.1, on the reverse strand, counting down.
GCAAAAGGGAATAAAATGGATGTCTCCGGCAACCAGGGAGACGGAAAGGAGATTTGTATGCGAAGGACAAATGTGTTGGACCGCGGCGTGAGAAACGACGGAGCGCCCTGCGCTGACGCGCTCGAGGCGGCTCTTTCGCAGGCGGAGAAGGGCGAGGAGTTTTATTTTCCCGAGGGCGTTTATTTCCTCGACCGCGCCGTGACTGTGGAGGGAAAGGACGGCCTTGCTCTTACAGGCGATCGGGCCGTGCTTATGACCCATTTTTCCTCGACGGAGGACCTGTCGGTCAACAATGACGCGTTCCGGTTTGTGAACTGTTCCGATCTTACGATCGAGGGATTCGCCTGCACGACGGACAATTATGTCAACTGCATGGGAACGGTGGTCTCCATCGATTATGAAAACAGGACCTACGATGTTGAGATTGACCCGCAGTATGAGGTTACGGGCTGGGAGCATTTCTACGGCGCCGAGACTTTTGATGAGAACCGGTTCGCGGACTATGCCATCGAGACCTATGACAATGTGCGCCGCGAGGAGGTGCCGCAGGCGGACGGAAGCGTGCGCACGAAGATCGTCGGCGTGGAATATGAATGTCTGGGCGGACAGCGGATTCGGGTGAAGTTTCCGGACAGGACGGAAAAAGGACGCTATGCCGCTTACAGCTTTGATACGAACCGCTTTCATGTGGGGCACAGGGTCGTCTACCGCTACGAAATCTACGGCAACACGGTCTTTCATTTCGCGGGCTGCCGCAGGGTCGCGCTCCTTCGGATCGAGGTAGAGCGGTGCCCGGCGATGGCCGCCGTCGTCGCGCCGCGCAGCGAGGATTTTCTTTTTAAGGATTTCAATGTGCGGCCGAAGAAAGGAGATCCCTCCTTGTATACGTCCGGATCGGACGCCATCCATATTTTAGGGCTTTCCGGCTCTCTTACAATGGAGAACTGCTCTTTCTGCGGACTGGGAGACGACGCGCTCAATATTCACGGCAGGGCCGGCGAAATCGAATCCTTTGATCCCGCGACCGGAAAGCTGAAATGCGTTTACCGTCCCGCTAACGGGCCGAAAACAATTCCGATGCCCGAGCCAACATGGGGCCAGCCCGGCGATGTGCTGCGGGTATATGACCGGAACACCTTTCTTGAGAAGGGGCGCATCACGCTCGATTCCTACGAGGACAGCCGCGCTCACGCGTCTTCATGGAGCGGGACGCCCGCCGCGGGAGACATTCTCGCGAACGACGAGTATTTCGCGTCGGTTCACATCAAAAACTGCGAGGTCAGCTGCTCGAGGTGCCGGGGCTTTTTGATGCAGTCGCAGAATATGTTGGTGGAAGGCTCCCGCTTCTATGGGTTAAGCTATGCGGGTATCGTGATTTCGCCGGATATTCGCAGATGGTATGAAGTCGGCCCCTCCGATCATGTGGAGATTCGAAACTGCACCTTCGAACGCTGCGACGTCTTCTCTTCCCGGGCGAGCCGCGGCGCGATCGTCGTGAACGCCTGTCATGATACGGGATATTCGGAATATCCGGCGGGCGTGCATACAGATGTGTCCATCCATGACAACGTCTTTAAGAACTGCGACAGCAGCGCCGTCTTCGTGGCCTGCACGAAGGGCGTCGAGGTAAATAACAACCGCTTCGAAAGGTGTTCTTTCAATGCCTTCGACGACGGAACGGGCGAGATGGACTATGACATCGTGCTCAAGAACTGCACGGATATCCGCGTAGAGGGAAACGAGACGGACAAAAAGCCGGAGATGCTGGCCAGGCGCATCACAACCTGCAGCTGACCCTGCGGCAGCGCGGCGGGAACGGCGACGGAAATAAGGAGACTTACGCGATATGAGCGATAAAAAAGCGAAAATCTGGCAGGAAAATATGGTGATTCCAACCTATGAGCTGGGCGAGGAGGAGCGGCTGCCGATTTTTTTCAAACTGCGGAACAATCAGGGAACCAGGGGGGATATTTATCCCTATAAGAACAAGGACAGCCTGACGCTTGCGAGGAACGACGCCCATACCTACAAGGCGATCCGCATGGAAAACGACTACATCCGCGTGACGGTGCTGCCGGAACTGGGAGGTCGGATCTATGAAGGCTATGATAAGGCGAACGACTACAATTTCGTTTACAGGAACAATGTCATAAAGCCCGCTCTCATCGGTCTTAACGGCGCGTGGATTTCCGGCGGCATTGAATTCAACTGGCCGCAGCATCATCGGCCGACGACGTTTATGCCCGTGGAATCCCGGATTGAAGAGGAAGAGGACGGGAGCGTGACGGCGTGGGTCGGCGAGACGGAAAGTCTCAGCGGGCAGAAGTGTGCGCTCGGCATCGGAATCCGGCCGGACAGTTCCTGTATTCATGCCCGTGTGCGGCTCTATAATCCGACGCCGCAAAAGGAGCCCTTTCACTGGTGGTCGAACCTCGCGGTCCATGTGAATGACAGTTACCGCCTGATGTTTCCGCCTGACATCGACTATATTACGTTTCATGACAAGACGCACGTCTCGCCGTTTCCTGTCGTAAAAGGAATTTTTGCCGGCGCGGACTACGCCGACGGCGTGGATATCCGCTATGTGAAAAATCTGAAGCCGGGCGCGTCGTTCTTCATTTTCGACTCGCAGTATTCCTTCATGGCGGGGTATGACGATTCGAAGGACATGGGGACCGTCCACGTGGCGGACCGCTTCCTCTCGCCCGGCAAAAAGTTTTTTACATGGGGACGCAATGACAGCGGGAAGGCGTGGCAGAAGAATCTTACGGACGCGGACGGTGATTACATCGAGATCATGACAGGCTGTTTCTCGGATAACCAGCCGGATTTTACGTGGATTATGCCGTATGAGACCAAATCGTTTGCGCAGAGATGGTATCCGCTCAGCGGCATTCGTGATCTTAAAAACGCGACCGCGTACGGCGCGGTCGGCGTGTGGGAAGAGGAGGGCGGCATCGTCGTTGGTTTTAACGTAACATCGCCGGGCAGGGTGCGTCTCATCGTCAACGATGCGGCGACCATTTATGACGCGGTTCCCCTGCGGCTGTACCGACAGGCGGTGCCGGGCGTTTCCTCGGCCGACGATGTGAAGGTAAGCCTTTTGGATGATTCCGGCAAAGTGCTCGTCGCATGGAAGAAACTGCCGATGTTCTTTGACGGCAGGGAGGCGCCGAAACCAAGAGAAAAAGCGCTTCCTCCGGAGAAAATTGAGAGTGTGGACGCCCTCTTTGTCAACGGAATGCACCTGGAGCAGTACAAGAACCCTGTATTAAAAGCCGAAGACTATTATCGGGAAGGACTGCGCCGCGATCCCGGCGATCTGCGCTGCAATGTGGCGATGGGGATTCTTTCGCTGCGGAAAGGAGAACCCGAAGAAGCCGCGCAGTTCCTTACGCAGGCGGTCGGGCGCGCGACCAGCCGGAATCCAAACCCCATTGACGCGGAATGTTACTACCAGTTGGGGCTTGCGTACCGCGAACTGAGCGCGGACGAGCCGGACGGCCTTGAAGGGTACCGCGGGAAGGCATTGTCCGCGCTGAAACGGGCCGCGTGGTCCTACGCATGGAAGAGCGCGGCCCTGCAGCAGGCGGCGGAACTGGAACTGTCCGCCGGCGATATGGATCAGGCCGAAAAAGATTTAACCGTTTCGCTGGAAACGAATGCGCATTCCCTGCGGACCCATGCGCTGCGCAGGGCGATCTGGGTGCGGACGGAGCGGAAAGACCGCGCCCGCGCGGCGGCGGAGGCGATGTTGTCCTATGATCCGATGGACGCGTCTTCGCTGTTTACGCTGTGTCTGTGCGACGGACTGACAGACGAGGAAAGCGTCCGACGCCTTCAGGAGAATCTTGGCGGAAAGGTAACGGCATGGCTTTGCCTTGCGGAGCCGTATCTCGCATCCGGTCTCTATGAGGAAGGAATCGGCGCGCTTTCGCTGTGTCCGCGGGAAACGGTGATGACTTGTCTCTATCGGGCCTGGGCGCTCGGACGGCTTGGCAGAAACGAAGAGAGGGCCGCGATGATTCGGAGGGCCGAGGAAGCGCCGATGGACGATGTTTTTCCTAACAGCCTGTTCGACAGGATCGTGCTGCGCGCGCTTTCCGAAACGACGGACAGCGCCGTCGCTCCTTACTATCTGGGCTGTATGCTCTATGCCCATGATAACGGGGAGGCCGCCGCAAATAGTTTCCAGCTTGCGGCCCTGCGGCGCCCGGAGTTTGCGGACGCGCACAGGGCCCTCGCGCAGGTTTTGTTCGAGTGCCTGCACGATACCGGGGCCGCAAAGAGCGAGCTTGCGCGGGCCTACGCCCTCTCCCGCGAGCCGCGGATTTTCTATGAGCTGTTCCAGTTGACGAAGGTTGCCGGCGCGCCGGAAGACGTCCTTCTTGCACTGCTCGAAAACAACCGTGACATGGTGGAGAAAAGGCAGGACCTGCGTATGCAGTACATTGAGAGACTGTGTCGGGCCGGCCGTCTGGACGAGGCCATAGGGCTGCTTTCCGGAAACCAGTTTTACAGCTACGAGGGCGGCGAGGGCGTTCTGCCGGGTCTGCACGCCTTTGCCTACATCGCCCGCGGACTTGCGCGTCTGAAAAAGAACGATACGGAAGGCGCCATGGAGGATTTTCAGTACGCCGACGAGTATCCGCCGCAGTATCATGAAGGGGCGAAGTACGGAGAGTGCAGGGCGCATATCCATTACTTCAAGGCAGTGGGCTTCGACGCCGCCGGAAGAACGGCGCAGGCACAGGAAGAATTTCGCGCCGCGGCGTCGCAGAATGACTGTCTGGGCGTTTCCCAGCTGTTTAAGGGGCTTGCGATGCGCAGACTTGGTCATTTTGCGGAAGAAGCAAAGCTGTTTTTAAACCTCAAAGAAGAGGCGAAAAAGAGGCTTGCGGACGATGCCCTTACGTATTTCCTTACGTTCCCGGCGGCCCTGCCTTACGAGCAGAGTCAGCAGCGGGCCATCGATCAGGCAGGATACGCGGCGCTGTTCTTCGCGCAGCTCGGCCTTGGCGAGACGGAGGACGCCGCGAAGACGGCGCAACAGATGCGCAGCAGGCGGATTGACACCTACTGGGTGGAATGGCTGTCCGACAACAGAGACGCTTCGTTTCTTGCGTGATAGCCCCTGTCGCCTGATGCCTGGATTTGAGAGATTTTTTTGATATCGGACCGGAATCCGGTTTCGGATTTAAACATTAACGGCATACACAGAGAATCCAGCAGTGTTCGGACTGCGGAATATATGGGTACTCTGTGTATGTCGTTTTTTAGACAAAATATGGAACAGTATCAGTCGGAGGACCAGTACTGTTCCACTTTTTTCGCTGCTTCGGACGCTGAAAGGCTG
>CAYUPA010000085.1:0-825 GCA_964446565.1 uncultured Lachnospiraceae bacterium | reverse complement strand
CGAACAGCGTTATCATGATGCTCTCAACCTTCTTCATTCTGGATGTTCAGACGGTCTCGAATTTGAATGCCAGGGTCGTTGTAAAGGCCGGTTGTCAGGATATTCTCCAGGGTAATCCACAAATCCGTGAAAATATCAAGCACGCCGGCTGCTGATCTGGTTGTTGCCTTCGTTAACAATAAACGCAGCAATCAGGTGACTTACCCTGAGTTTACAGGGATATGTGGTATTTTTACGTGTCCCAATATACTCTGTTTGCAGCGGCTAACGTAGATTCGCAGAATAAATTCGACAAAAAACAGAAAAAAAAGGAAAGGGTATTGCATTTCGATATATATAAGGCTATAATAAAGAAAAGTTTTGAATAGAAGGAAAATAAGGAGGCAAGGGGATTGAATGAAGAAAAAAGAGAATAAGAAAGTCTTGCGGCGTATTCAAAATGACTGGCTGTTGTACGTGATGATTCTGCCCATATTGCTTTGGTACCTGATTTTCTGTTATTTTCCGATGGGCGGCGTTATCCTGGCTTTTAAGCAGTACAAGATCAGTCTTGGAATATGGAAAAGTCCGTGGGTCGGCCTTGCGCATTTTCAGACGATGTTCAAGGATATGGATTTTCGGCGCGCCTTTGCGAATACCCTGATCTTCAGCTTTGGGAAATTGTTGTTTCATTTCCCGGTCCCCATTATTGTGGCGATTCTGCTGAATGAGATCCAGCAGACGAAGGCGAAGCGGTTCTTTCAGACGGTCTTTACATTTCCTCATTTTATTTCATGGGTCATTCTTTCGGGAATCCTGATCAACATGTTTGGCTCCAGCGGCGTG
>CAYUPA010000084.1:1841-7210 GCA_964446565.1 uncultured Lachnospiraceae bacterium | reverse complement strand
AGATCAGACGGTGCAGGATGCCGCCCCGCTTTAACGGACGGTATCCTTCTTTTTTCATTCGGCGGTAATCGGCCGACTTTTTATCAAGCAGGTAGTACCTGCGGATAGAATCGTTCTGCTTCATCGCGTATCGAAACAGATACTCTGACGAATCGCCGCCTTTATAAATTTTATCAAAAAACAGCCATATCCTTCTGCGGCTGAAGAGCGGACGCGTGATCACATAGGCAAAGCGGACAAGAAAGAATTTAAAATCATGCGGTTTGCACCGCAGGAGAAGCTGCATCCATATCTTGAGTTCCCAATAGGCCATCTTCCCCCATGAATACGGCATGATCCGGATTTCCCTGGAGGTGCTCACAGCGATATAGTTTCCGAAATGCCAGTACGAGGCGGGAGGATCCAGCGACAGTCTGGATGTGTGCGACTGATATTCAAGAGCAACCGTATACTCTTTCGTATCATATCCCATCCGAAACGTCAGGTTTTGAAGGCAGGGTTTTTCGCTGAGCGGGATCGACGCATGAAAGCTGTAGCGCTTGTAGGCGGAAAGGCCAAAGTATTTCGTAAGCGAATACCCTTCGTTAAACTCGACCTCGTACCGCTTCCCGTCGAGGCAGAACCAGTAGGAAACCCTTTCTTTATGAAACGCGTCCGGAACCGAGGCGTCGATCTCCAGCTTTCCCTCCGCGTAATTCATGAAGAGAATATTCACCTTCATCTTATTCAGAAGGTAGATCACTTCGTCATGGAATACGATACAGAGCGTAGTCCGCTCTTTCATGTACTTCACGTCCAGAAACGGCACGTTATATTTCAGACGTAAAAACATCCGGTTGAACTGATAATCCTTGGAATACGCCGGATTGTCATGAAGATTCATAATAACGGCGTCGTCCAGAAAGGAAAGAACCTGCTGAATCAGCGCGGTGTAGCACGAAAGATCCGCATCGGAAAGAACGTGCTTATTTCGATTATTCTGATTGGCCATAAACTGGCACTGCAGAACATACATCGCGAAATACTGCACAAAAAGCGGAATCGTTTTCCCGCCTTCCGCCGCTTCCCGAAGCAGCGGAAGCAGGAAGTCTGAAAGATTCCGCATATACCACTCCCTGTGATACGCTTCCTGATAAAGCGAAAACTGGCTGGCGTTCGGCCGGCTGTAAAAGTAGGGCTCTTCACAGACCTGTCCTGCCTCGGACCGCATGGACAGCCGAAGAAGAAACTCCGCTTCATTCTCAAGATGCGGGACGGTCTTAAGCCGCAGCCCTTCCGCTTTTGAAATGTCGATCATCACACCGGCCAGTTGGTCCGTAAACGGCGGCATTCCAAATGTTTTTTTCTGTTTCCGTTTTGAATTTCGGTCCAGTTTCTTTTGAAGGAATCCTCTCCGCCCGCAGCAGAACGCCCCGCCGGTTTCCATAATCCGCGCCGAAAGTGCCGCAAGACAGGTTTCGCTGAAGCAGTCGCCTTCATCGACGGTAAAGAGCCATCCATCCGTTTTTTCGCGAAGAAGGCCGTTAAACCGTTCCGGAAATTCTTCCTCCGCGACGCGCAGAATTTGTACGTTTTCGACTTTCAGAACGGCCTTGGTCAGGGCCCGCGCCGTTTCCGTTTCCTCCGCCTTTGCGCCGCGGTATAAAACATAAATCGTATTTTCCATTTATGACCGCATCCACCGAATCATACGCCTGTAAGAATCCAAAAGGCCCACTTCCGCTTTCCATCCGAGCGCCCGCATCCTGGACGCATCAAGCCGCATTCGGACTTTCGGCGCGTATCCAAGCTGCGCGCTGTCCTCCGGAATCTCGACTGTCACACGAATTGCACCGCCCGCTATCTTCTCCGCCACCAGTTCCGCCATCCCGCGAATCGTAACATGGCTTTCTTCATTCGCTATATTATAGGCCTCTCCCTTTTTTCCATACAGCAGAAGCGTCAGGATCGCCGAAACCGCGTCGCGGGTATAGACGTAGTTGCCCTCCGATTCGCCGGTCGTATGCAGAACGATGTCCTTTCCCTCGATGGCGCTGCGCGCGAACTGCGCGAAAACGCGGTTCTCCGAAGCTAAAATCCCGGCGCCGAACGTCTGGGCAAGGCGCGCGCACGTTACGTTCAGCCCGTATTCGGACGCATAGGCCGTACACAGACATTCGCACATGCGCTTGCTCTCCGGATAACAGCTGCGGACCGCCGAAAGATCGACATAGCCGAGATCCTTCTCCACCGTATTCTCCGGATTTAGCGGCTGTCCGTAGATTTCCATGGATGAAATGTACACAAAAGACTGACAGCGATGTGCCGCGGCGAACTGAAGCATCCGGTCCGTTCCCTCCACCGCCGTCCGAATGGTTCCGACAGGATCGGAAACCATAATCTTCGAAGTCGTTACCGCCGCAGCGTGTACGATAAAGTCACAGGCCGGCAGCCCTTCAGGCGGCCCCTCCTTCGACAGATCCGCGTACACAAGCGTAAGCGCCGGGTCCGACAGAAGGGAACCGTAGATTTGACGCGCCTTCTCTTCGCTGCGAACGAGCGCGAAAATGCGCAGATTCAGCTGATGAACCTGATTGCAGTATAAAAGAGCCTTAACGAGAAGGGAGCCGACGAGGCCGGTCGCACCTGTGATCAGGAATGTCCGTCCGCGGAAATCCGCAAAGGGAAGTCCGCTTTGTGCTAAAATCGCAAAATCCTCAGTTAATACGGAATCCATAATTCCTCCAAACAGGACGGCTCATCCGAAAACCTGCGCTTCTTCTCTTGCTTTAAGCAGCGCGCGCAGAGTGTAGAGATCGTCCGGCGTCGTAATCTTAATATTTTCCTGCGGCCCGTCGATCAGGTAGAGCTGTTTGCCGTAGTGCTGCATCATGGAGCAGGAATCGATAAAATCAAGCCTGTTTTCTTCGATCGCCTTTTGATGGCATTCGAGAATATCCTTCAGGTAAAAGCTCTGCGGCGCTCTGGCAAGACGGGTGTCATCGCGTTTCGGAATGCTTAAGATGGAGTTGTCCCGCGCCACGACCAGCACCGTTTCCTTGACCGGAACGCTGGTAATGGCGGACCCGTGTTCCTTCACCGACGCGATATTGTCCGTGATCGTCTTCTCATCGATCAGCGGACGCACGCCGTCGTGAATCAAAACGATCGCGGGATCCTCCCCCGCGACCTCCTTCGCCGCGACGAGGCCCTTGTAAATCGATTCCTGCCCGCTCGCTCCGCCCGGGACGATCTTTCGCACTTTCCGCAGGCCGTAAAGGGCAAGAAGCCTCTCAAGGTATGGGATCCAATCCTCCAGACAGGCGACTACGACCGCGTCGATATCCGGATGGTCTTCAAAATGCTCCAGCGTATGAATGAGAATCGGTTTCCCCTCCACGTTCAGAAACTGCTTCGGTTTCGTTTTGTGATTCATTCTCCGTCCGACGCGGCCGGCAAAATTGACGACAATGTTCACAGTCAGTCTCCTCTCTTCTCCTGTGTTAAGGAAGAAATCAACTGTGCGACCCTGCGGGAGGCGCAGCCGTCCTCCCTGATTCCTTTTCCGTCCAAAAAAGCGCGAACCTTCCGTTCATATTCCGAACTGTCAAAAGACAGAATCTTCGCCTGCAGTTCCCGGTTCGAGGCCGCGACAGGAAACGGCGTTTCATAAACGGAATAATACAGGCCCCTTCGGCGCTCATACAACTCCTCATCCAGCACAAAAAGAAAACCGGGTTTCCCTGTCAGGATAAAATCAAAGATGGCGCTGGAATAATCGGTAATCATCGCGTCGGCGCAAACCATCAGTTCCTGAATATCCGGATACCGCGATACATCGATAACCCCGGACCTTCGCGGAACCCACCTTGCCGCTTCGTCCCTCATTCGCGGGTGCATCCGCATCAGAATCTTCCACCGCCCGCCGAACCGTTTCGCAAGGCTCGACAGCAGCAGACCATAGTCAATCTCAAAACCCGCCATGGATTCAATCTCGCGCGACGTGGGGACATACAGGATCGTTCGGATGTCCTTTTCAAGGCCCAGCGTCCTCCGAACCCGCGCGCGGATTTCGCCGGTATCGTGAAAAAACAGGTCGTTTCGCGGATGTCCGTATTCAAGGATCGTCCGCGCATTCCAAAAAGCGTGTGTGTAGACGTCCGTCTCAAACCGGCTGTTGGAAATCCAGTAGTCGGTCATGGCCGAATTCAGTTCGTCCATGACCATCCAGTTTTCGGCTCTCCGGACGAAGGCGCTGTCCCTTTCAATCTTTTTGATGCCCAGAGAACCGTGCCACGTCTGAATGTAAAACTGGCCTTCCTTTTTCCGCAGGCCCTTATACAAATACGGCACCAGATGGATATTTAAGACCCAGATTTTGGCCGTCGCGTACTCATAAAGGGCCTCGTCCGAGAGGTATTCCACGAGCCTGATGCCGGAAGGAAATTCCGCGCGGTGCGCCCCTGCGTCCTTTACAGTCCATACGATGTCATATTCCGCGCGGCTTCGCAGAAGTTCCTGCGTGATATATTTCCCGTTGCAGCCGAACCCGCTTCCCATATAATTGTCGAAAACGATCTTCCGGTTTTCAATCGGCAGCTTGCCCCATTTTCTCTGAAAACGCCGCGTCATGAGCCGGCGCACGGAAAACGGCGTATGCTTCAGACGGTATACCTGCCAGTCTCCCTCGATATGATAGTCGATACACTTTTTGAAGAATTCCCTACATCCCAACGCTCGGTCCTCATATACAAAAAACAGTGTTATTATACCACAGATATTTCTACTCTTTCAACAAATGAATTTCCTTCAAAATGCGGCTGGTCGCGCGGCCGTCGCACATGGCCATGTGCAGCCTGAAGCAATCCGCAAGGTCTTCCTTCCTGCGTTCCGTGAGTTCTTTTTCCATCGCGGAAACAAGTTCCCGCGACGTCTTCGCCACCGTCGTCGGATAGGATTCGTAAGGAAAATAAAATCCCCGTTCCTTTTCATACTGATCGTAATCCGGAGCAAAAAAAACAAACGGTTTTTGAAAAATCAGATAATCAAATACGACGGAGGAATAGTCTGTGATCAGAAGATCGGCGACCGGCAGCAGCCGCTGCGACGGTATTTTGCACTGGATGCTTTCCGGATGCTTGTCTTCATAATGCGGATGGTATTTTTTAACGAAAAAAATATCGCCGCGCCGGGAAACGGCCTCTTCCATCTCTTTTTCCCCGCACAGATACGGGCTGTCCGCACTGCCGCGAAATGTAGGCAGCCAGACGACGATCGTTTTCCCGACCGCCGCGCGAAGCAAATGGAGATCCAATGTTCCGGCGTTTTCAACTTGATATGAAAAAATACTGGCGATACGCCTTTTATTCAGCGAAAGCCCAGCTGAAATC
>CAYUPA010000084.1:0-1831 GCA_964446565.1 uncultured Lachnospiraceae bacterium | reverse complement strand
TCCGCGACAGTCCCGTGGCCTTCACGACGCCTTCCGGCTGGCGCATGGAGCGCCGCATGATATCGACGCAGACCGGCGCGCTGACCGTGAGCAAATCGTAGTTTTTATATACATTGCCTTTGTAATACTCAGGGATTGTAAGCTGTGCGTCATACCCGGCCTTTTTCAGAATCCCTCCGCTGTGCCAGAGCTGAACGACCGTCGTTTCCTTTTTCTTACGGCACGAGGAAACCGGCAGATGGTTATCACAGATGAAAACATAGCCCGCCGTGGCGTACAGCTTCATAAAGGCACGCAGCCAGCGCAGCAGAACCCTTGTCGAACAGCTCTGAATGTCAAGGTACATCTCGCGCAGTTTGACGTCCGCGAGGCCGCAAACGGCCTCGCGCATACATTGCAGGCTGAACGGGACGCCGTTGTTATGCACGTCCGAAAAAAGCACAATCTTCGGATCAACAGCCCGCCCGCGATAAAAACGGTACAGCAGCGGAAGATAGATATGCTGCATCGCCATTTTCAGCCATTGCTTTACGTAAAACCGCATATATGCTATCCTCCCTGTCTTCCTTCCAGATTTATGACTGTATTGTAACATGCCGCGCGGAAAGCGTCAACCCGCCGGCCCGTCCGCGCTGAACCGACGGTTGGTTCTTGTCAATTCCCGATTCCTGCTATATAATAAGGGAAAATTCCATTGACGCGGCGGATCCCGTCCCGCTTTCCCGGGTGCCGACCGCCGCGCGAAGCAAAAGGAGATCCAATGTTCCGGCGTTTTCAACGTGATATGAAAAAATACTGGCGCTACGCCTTTTTTTCAGCGAAAGCCCAGCTGAAATCGGAGGTTGCCAATTCCTATCTGAACTGGCTCTGGTGGATTCTGGAGCCGCTGAGCTTTATGCTGATTTACACCTTCATTTTCGGGTATGTGCTCAAAGCCAGCGAACCGTATTTTCCGATTTTTGTCTTCACCGGAATCACCCTGTGGGATTTCTTCAATAAAACAATGGTGCAGAGCGTAAAAATCGTAAAGCAGAACAAGCCGATCGTTTCCAAGGTCTATCTACCGAAATACGTGCTTCTGATAGCGCGGATGGGCGTCAACGGCTTCAAGATGCTCATTTCCTGCGGCATTATCGCTGTCATGCTGATCATCTGGCGCGTCCCCGTTACGTACAATCTGATCTATGTGCCCCTGATCCTGATAACGCTTGTCCTGATCGTCTTCGGATGCGGCTGCTTCCTGCTGCACTTCGGCGTTTTCGTTGAGGACCTCACCAATATCGTCAATATCGCGCTCCGTTTTCTTCTGTACATGACGGGCATCTTCTGGAATATCATGCGGCGCCTTCCCGCGCCGTATAACGTCTATGTCAACCGTCTCAACCCGATCGCCTTTCTTCTTACATCGATGCGGGACTGCGTGATTTACGGACAAACGCCCGCGCGGAAGCTCCTTCTGCTCTGGTTTTTCATCGGCATTGTCATCAGCGCGCTGGGCATCCGGCTGATCTACAAAAACGAAAACAGCTACGTGAAGGTGATCTAAATGGAAGACCGATATGCGATAGAAGTGAAGGACCTCGTAATCAGCTACCGGAATCTCAAAAATACGTCCGTCAAACGCAACCTGTTCAGCGCGCTCCTGCACCGCAGGCCGAAAGCGGACGATAATTTTGTGGCTGTGAAGGGAATTTCCTTTTCCGTTCACAAGGGGGAAATTCTGGGCATCATCGGGAAAAACGGCAGCGGAAAATCGACGACCCTCAACGCGCTCGCCGGCATTTTTTCGCCGGACAGCGGGAGCATCGACCTCAAGGGGAACAGCGTTTCC
>CAYUPA010000083.1:0-7304 GCA_964446565.1 uncultured Lachnospiraceae bacterium | reverse complement strand
TAAGAACTCCCGTTCCCCGTCTTCCAAACTCATCCAAAACACCGCCCGCGAAAGCGGAATTGCCGCGTCCTGTGCCGGAAACTGCTTACAATTGATACAGCGACGGATCGGTCGGCCGTGCAGGGTCGATTACGCTTGCGGCGTCAAACAGATCGCTGACCCTGTCGGCGCCGCCGTATACGGCCTCCCACAAACGGTATCCGTCGACATTCCGCCGGCCCATGCGCAGGAATTCATCTCCTGTCTGAACAAAGTACTGTGAAGCGCCGTCGACATTGCAATAAAACGTAAAGCCCTGACTTTTCAAATACCGGAATTTTTCCGTTGAAGCATAGTCCTCATTCCACGCGGCAAGATCCTGCCCGTGCGCGAAAACGATAATATCCGAACCGCCGATCAACGGCGCAACGTAATTGAGCCATTTTTCGGTATCGGTTTTTAACCAGTCCATATCTACATCACCGACACGGATATGTCCCCAGGTATGGCTCGCGAATGTCCATCCGTCTGCTTTAATCGCGTCCGCGACAGCCGATGCCGCCGCGCATTCCGCGTTCCAGTCGAAATCGGGGTTCGCATCGAGCCACGCCTGCTGATCCCATGAAAGATCCACACGGTCACGATAGCAGTAATCCGTCCGGTATCCGAGAATGCCGTCATAGCCGGTCAATGCGATCGTGCCTTTCGCGCCCTTGTACGAAAAATCGGGATGCTGATCCAGAAAATCGTCCAGCCGCGGAACGCAGTCATAGGAGCCGACTAATGTTTCACCCTCCGCCGTCACGTATTCGCAGGTCGGACGTCCGTTTTCCCCGACGATCATCCTCGAAGCGCATCCGCGTCCGTTGTGGGTGTGATAATAGCAAAGGTCATCCACCGAGAGCACGAACGGCGTCTTCCCCTGCGGCAGATAAATGCTTTTCGGCGTAACATGCTCCACACCGTTTTCATCGGTCGTGCGTTCCACCAGATCGTACAAACTGACAATCACAAAACCCTTGTCATACATCTGCTGCATGATCCTGTCAAATTCATATGTGGTTGTCATCCACTGACAAAAACCGGGGGTGGCATGATTCCACGTCTCATCCTCCGTCATAGAAAAGGCTCTGGCAGGATCGACAACCAGCGAATGAAAAAAGATATGTGTCACTTTTTCCGGATCGGTCGCGACCAGATTGCTCTTCTGTGTCTCGTAATCGGCCAGCAGTGAAAGAATCCCGGCATCCTCCTGCGCGCCGTCGATGGTATTCAAGAGCTCAATTGCGCCATCGTAGTCATACTGCACAGCCATCGCCTTCGCCTGCGCAATCACTTTTTCCCGGAATTCCGTCTGTTCCGGCGTGTCCGTTCCGCCGCTTCCGCTGCTCGAGTTTTCCGGATGGAGAAGGCTGTCCAGGCTCGTCGCCGGTCTGTTTTGATTGAACCGTCCGCTGCCGGTTACCATCCAGAGTATTACGAGGAGTACAACAATCAGCACAACCAGAATGATGAGTTTCACGGTGATCGCTGTTTTCCGTTTTCTGTTTTCGCGTTTCCGCATTTCACGGCTGTATCGATCCTGATCCCTCCGCTCCCGGTCGTAGGACTCCTCCGTGGCTTGTTCCCGGGCGCTTCGCTTCCGGTCGTTTTGCGTCCGGCTGTATCGATCCCGGTCAATCTGTTCCCGGTCGTATGATTCCGTGTCATTTTCAACCCGGTCATATTGCCTCCTGCCGTCTCCTCCCCGGTTCACTCGATCACTCATGACGTGTCCCCTTTCCCCTTCTGCGCACCCCGATGCCGTGCCGCGTGCGCCGCGTACAGAACAACCGCCGCCGCGGCCGCCGCGTTGAGTGATTCCACCCTGCCTTCCATGGGAATTTTCAGCAGCAGGCTGCATTCCCGGGCAAGGCGCTCACTCATTCCCTTTCCTTCATTGCCGATAATCACAGCGCACGGCATCTCATAGGGCGCTTCCGTATAAGAAACATCTCCCGACAAATGCGTCCCGGCCACCACGAAACCGCCCCGTTTGAGTTCCTTCGCGAAGGCCGGCATGTCATCAACAACCAGAAACGGCACCCGGAATACCGATCCCATCGTGGAACGAATCGTCTTCGGCTGAAACAGATCGGCGCATCCTTTGCTCATCACAACACCGGTGACGCCCGCGCCCTCAGCGGTGCGAATCATCGAACCGAGATTTCCGGGATCCTGAATATCCTCCAGCAGCAGCAGAAACGGATTTTCATAGTCAAGAAGCTGCTCCCGTTTGTAAACCGGCTTGCGGAGCACGCTCAGAATACCCTGCGGCGTTTTGGTGTCACTGATGCGCCGGAACAGGGAATCCGGTACAACATCATACGGAATGTCGTCCGGCAGAGGTTCTCCGGTTTTCTCATATTCTTCGGAAATAACGGTGCGATACCGCAATTCCGCCGGTGCCTCGTCAAAAAGTTTCCGGCCTTCCGCCACGAAAAGTCCCGTCTGTTCACGCCGTTTCCGCAAGGAATTCAGCGCCTGTATCTCTTTGATGAGGCGATTCGAGGGACTTGTTATCATCGAGAAGCCTTCCGTTACCGTGTCCTCTTGTCATAATGATAGGACAGCGCCTTCGCGACCGAATACTCATACTCGGAAATATCTTTCTGCATCTCCAGCGCCTCAATGATGTCGAAATCCGTCACTCCGCCGTTTCTTTGCGCGACGATCCGGTTCTTTTTTCCCTCTAAAAGAAGGTCGACGGCGTACGCGCCCATGATCGAAGCGACCATGCGGTCACGGCATGTGGGAGAACCGCCCCGCTGCATATAACCGAGGATCGTGGCTCTTGTTTCAATGCCGGTCGCCGCTTCAATACGCCTCGCCATCGCTGCGGAATGGCCGATGCCTTCCGCGTTGATAATGATGTGATGCGTCTTGCCGTTTTCACGGTTCCGGATGATATTTTCAATGATTTTCTGCTCGTCGTAATCGTATTTTTCCGGAAGGAGAATATCCTCCGCGCCGTTCGCAATGCCGCACCAGAGCGCGATATAGCCTGCGCCCCTGCCCATAACCTCTATGATACTGCACCGCTCATGGGATGTGGAAGTGTCCCGGATCCGGTCGATGGCCTGCATAGCGGTATTGACCGCCGTATCAAACCCGATGGTATATTCCGTGGAGACGATATCCAGATCAATGGTGCCGGGAATGCCGATGACATTGACACCGCATTCGGAAAGCGCACGCGCGCCCCGGTAGGAACCGTCTCCCCCGATCACGACGAGCGCGTCGAGACCGTGCTTTTTGCACATCGCGGCCGCTTCTTTGACACCCTCCGGCGTCATCATCTTCTGACTGCGCGCCGTATAAAGAATCGTACCGCCTCGCTCAATGATTTCCGATACGTCCGATGCCTTCAGTTCCCGGATATCTTCGAGAAAAAGTCCCGCATATCCTTTATAGATGCCCTTGACACATAAGCCGCTGCCCAGTCCTCTCCGGACGACCGCGCGGATCGCCGCGTTCATTCCGGGCGAATCGCCGCCGCTTGTCAGCACTCCGATGGTCTTGATTTCTTTTTTCATATTGATAATCCGCCTTTCTGCGAAATGCACCGATGGGGGTTATGAAACGGATTTCCCTGTTTGCCTCAAACCTTGAACTGCTCTGTTATTGTCTTCCCGGCTGTTCAAAATCACCTGTGAACGCAACATCAGTTTATAACATTTGCCCGGATTTGTGAATAGGCGCGCGTCTGCTGACAATCTCCACGTTCGCGGCGCCGAACGCCTCTTTCAGTTGCGCCAAAAGCAGCGCGTCGTCTTTTAAGGAGCAGACGGCGGGGAAGCGTTTTACGGCCTTCTCGTTTTCCAGATAAATCACCACTGTGTAGTCGCCCGGATTCGCGGCAAGAATCTCCGCGAGACGCGCGTGCGCCTTCTCATAGCCGGCCCGTCCGGGAAACCGCACCCAGACCTCTCTGCGTTTCTCGTCGAACGTGAAGATTTTTTCCGCGATCAGTTTGGACGGCCGGTCTTCTTCCGCCGATACCCGTCCGCTGATGAACACTTTGGCGTCCCGCGCGATTTTGCCGGTATACTTTTCAAAATCCTTCGGGAACACGATAATTTCTGTCGTTCCGAGCATGTCCTCCAGCGTCAGGAAAGCCATGGCCTTGTTCTGCCTGGTGTATTTGATCGTCACATCCGTAATCATGCCCCCGACGGTCTGGCGGGAGGAATCCGTCACTTTGGGCAGTCCCGTCTCTTCACCCGGCACAAAATCGGCGCTCACCGCCGTAACGCAGGAACGAAGCAGGTCTTCGTCGTCTTCGAGCGGATGTCCGCTGATATAAATTCCGAGCACGGTTTTTTCGAGCGCCAGCAGATCTTCTTTGGTATATTCCTCCACATCGGGAACGCTCACCTCGAACGCGCTCCGGTCTTCTTCCGGCATAAACTCAAACAGGTTCATCTGTCCCGTAACGGCATTTTTCCTGGCGCGCTGTCCCTGATCGAGCAGCTCCGGAACAATCATCATCATGCCCCGTCTGCTCGCGCCGAAGCCGTCACACGCGCCGGACGCGATAAAGCTCTCAAGCGTGCGCTTGTTGATTTCTTTGGAGCCGAGCCGTTCACACAGATCCTGAAGACTCCGGAACGGCCCGTTTTCCGCGCGCTCCTTTTCCAGCGCCTCCATCACCGGTTTTCCGATGCCTTTGACCGCCGTCAGTCCGTAACGGATCATGCCGTTTTCCACGGAAAACATGCCCTCGCTCCGGTTGATATCGGGCGGCAGGATCCGGATACCCATCTGACGGCATGTCAGGATATAGCCCGCCACCTTCTGCGGATTATCGACGACAGAGGTCATGATCGCCGCCATATATTCCACGGGATAATAATATTTCAGCCACGCGGTCTGATACGACACAATCGCGTATGCCGCGGCGTGCGATTTGTTGAACGCGTATTTCGCGAAGTCGATCATGCTGTCATAAATACGATTCGCGGTCTGCTCGGAAATCCCCTTCGCGAGACATCCGGGCACGCCCTCTTCCGCGTTGCCGTAGACGAAATTCCGCCGCTCCTTTTCCATGATGTCCGTTTTCTTCTTGGACATCGCGCGGCGCAGAAGATCGCTGCGGCCGAGTGTAAAGCCGCCGAGATCGCGGACAATCTGCATGACCTGTTCCTGGTAAACGATGCAGCCGTATGTCGGCTCAAGAATGGGGCGGAGTTCCTCGCACTCGTAATGAACGGTTGAAGGATCGTTCTTGCCCCGGATATATGCCGGAATGAAATCCATCGGACCCGGGCGGTAGAGGGCGATGCCGGCGATAATGTCCTCGATGCAATGCGGCTTCAACTCTTTCATGAAACTCTGCATTCCTTCCGACTCCAGCTGAAAAATCCCGTCGCATTTCCCGCTGCCGATCATCTCGTAAACATCGCGGTCGTCCAGATTGATCGCCGAAAGATCGATCTTTTTTCCGGACGATTTTTCCGCGAAGCGTTTGGCGTTCTGAATCACCGAAAGCGTGCGCAGCCCGAGAAAATCCATTTTCAAAAGGCCGAGGTTCTCCAGCGTCGTCATCGTAAACTGCGTAACAATCGTGCCGTCGGCCGCTCTCGCGAGCGGCACATATTCCTCGACCGGCTTTTCGGTAATCACGACGCCCGCCGCGTGCATCGACGCGTGGCGCGGCAGACCTTCCAGCCGTCTGGACATGTCGATCAGCGTTTTGACACGCGGTTCCTCGTGATAAAGCTCCCGAAGCGACGGATTCATCGCGAGCGCGCGGTCGATTGTAATGCCGAGCTCATTCGGAATCATTTTCGCGATTGTATCACAGGTGGCATACGGCAGATCCATAACGCGTCCGACGTCGCGAATCACGCCCCGCGCGGCCAGCGTACCGAACGTGATGATCTGCACCACACAGTCTTTTCCGTATTTTTCGACGACATAGTCGATGACTTCCTGCCGCCGCTCATCACAGAAATCGACGTCGATATCGGGCATCGAAACCCGTTCCGGATTCAGGAAGCGCTCGAACAGCAGCTGATAGCGGATCGGATCAAGCTCCGTGATGTTCAGCACATAACTGACAAGGCTTCCCGCCGCCGACCCCCTCCCGGGACCGACCATGATATCGTGATCTTTGGCATATTTGATAAAATCCCACACGATCAGGAAATAGTCCACGTAGCCCATGCGGCGGATGATGCCCAGCTCGTAATCAAGTCTTTCCCGCAGTTCATCCGTAACCTGTTCATATTTTGCCTCGAGCCCCTTGCGGCACAATTCCTGCAAATATTCCCACTGGTCGCCGCCGTCCGGCATTTTGTAGCGCGGGAGTTTCTGCTCGTTGAACGAAATTTCCACATGGCACCGGTTCGCGATTTTTTCCGTGTTTTCGATCGCTTCCGGAATTTCCGGGAAGAGCGCCTCCATCTCTTCCGGCGACTTGAGATAAAACTGCCCGCCCTCGTAACGCATGCGGTTTTCGTCCGACAGTTTTTTGCCGGTCTGGATGCAAAGCAGGATATCATGCGCGTTCATATCGTCGGCATACGTATAATGCACGTCATTTGTGGCAATCAGGGGAATGCCCGTTTCCCGGCTGACGCGGATCAGCGCCCTGTTCACCTCTTTTTGTTCCGGCAGACCGTGATCCTGCAGCTCCAGAAAAAAATTGTTTTCGCCGAATATCTCCAGATACCGCAGCGCCGCCGACCTGGCGTCTTCGTAAAACCCCCGCCGGATGTTTAAGGCGACCTCTCCCGCGAGACACGCCGAAGAGGCGATAATCCCTTTATGATACTGCCGCAGCAGCTCCAGATCGACGCGCGGTTTGTAATAAAATCCGTCGATAAAACCGCGCGAAACGATTTTTGTTAAATTTGCATATCCCTGATTGTTTTCCGCCAGCAGAACGAGATGATAATAGCGTTCATCGCCGGTTCCCGTCTCCCGGTCGAAGCGCGAGCCGGGCGCGACATAGACTTCGCATCCGAGAATCGGATTGATGCCCGCCGCTTTTGCTTCCTTATAGAAATCGACGCAGCCGTACATCACCCCGTGATCCGTGATCGCGCCGCTTGTCATGCCGAGTTCTTTGAGCCTCGCGACATATTCTTTGATTTTGTTCGATCCGTCCAGCAGGCTGTATTCCGTGTGGACGTGCAGATGGGTAAAGGACATGGCCGTCTTCTCCGAGTAAACCGCACCGCGCCGTATGCGACGCAGCGCCAAGAAGGAAAGCCCTGCGAAGCGTTCCGCGGGCGTTTTTTCAGCGCATCCGAATCGTTCCGTCGATCAGCTGAATCTGT
>CAYUPA010000082.1:0-7367 GCA_964446565.1 uncultured Lachnospiraceae bacterium | reverse complement strand
CTTCCGGACAGAGCTTCGAAACGGCAAAACGGCCTTCCGTCAGCGTTCCCGTTTTATCCATGACGATGGTATGGACCTTGGACAAGGTTTCCAGATCGTTTCCGCCCTTGATCAAAATACCGGCCTTCGACGCGCCGCCAATGCCGCCGAAGAACCCGAGCGGAACCGAAATCACGAGCGCGCAGGGACAGGATACAACCAGAAAGATCAGGGCGCGGCGCAGCCAGAACCGAATCGGCTGGCCGGTAAGGATCGGCGGGAGAAAGGCCAGCAGCAGCGCTCCGATGACAACGGCCGGCGTATAGACCCGCGCAAAACGGGTGATAAAATTCTCCGTCCGGGACTTGTGGTCCGCCGCGTCCTCAACCAGCGCAAGAATCCGGGAAACGGTGGATTCCCCGAATTCCTTCGTCACCTCGATCGTGAGCACGCCGGAGAGGTCCACAAAACCGCTGATCGCCGTATCGCCCTTTCCGAGGCTGCGCGGCAGAGGCTCCCCGGTAAGAGCCGCCGTATCAACGGAAGCCTCGCCGTCCCGGACGATGCCATCCAGAGGAATTTTCTCGCCCGGCGATACAATGATCGTCTCCCCCACCTGAATCTCCGCGGGGTCCACCTCGACCTTCTCCGCGCCGCGCAGCACAAAGGCGGTGTCCGGCGCTATCGCCATCAGGTCGCGGATCGAACTGCGGGATTTATTGACGGCGTAGTCTTCAAACAGGTCTCCGATTTGATAAAAGATCATCACGAAGACCGCCTCCTGAAACTCTCCGATCGCGAGCGCCCCGAACGTTGCGAGGGTCATCAGAAAATTCTCGTCAAAAACCTGGCCCCGGACCACGCCGCGAACGGCGGAAATTATCACGTCATAGCCGGCTGCGATGTAGGCGGCTATGAGAAATCCGGCCTCTATCCATTTAAGACGCGTTCCGAGGAAGTATCCGAAAAGGATGCCGCATAAAAAGAGCACGGCTGAAAGAACAATCCGGATGCACTTTTGTTTTTGCTTTCGGTTCATGGCGTACGAGTCCGATCTATCCCCGGCCTTATTTGATTTCAACGACGCAGTCCGGCTCGACCTTCCGGCACACCCGCGCGGCTTCCTGCAGGATGCTGTCGTACCGATCGTCGTCCGCGTCCAGCGTAAGCCTCTGCGTCATAAAACTGACAGTCGCCCTGTTCACGCCGTCGATCCGGTTGATCGCGGCCTCCATCTTCGCCGCGCAGTTCGCGCAGTCCAAATCCCGCAGATAATATGATTTTTTCATTTCCGTTTCCCCCTTTGCGCTACTCCTCTACATGCTCCATTCCCTGACCAAGGATGGTCCGCACATGATCGTCCGCGAGGGAATAAAACACGGTTTTCCCTTCGCGGCGGTACCTGACGAGCTTTGCCTGCTTCAGGACGCGAAGCTGATGAGAAATCGCGGACTGACTCATATTGAGAAGCTGCGCGATATCGCAGACGCACAGCTCGGACTCGAACAGCACATACAGAATCTTGATGCGCGTCGTATCGCCGAAGGTCTTATACAGCTCCGCGAGATCGTAGAGAAGCTCCTCGTCCGGCATCAGCTCACAGACTTTCCTGACAATGTCGTCATGCGCGTGAAGAAGATCGCAGCATGGCATATCATTGTTCATCATGCTCGTTCATCCTTTCATGTGAATGATTGTTCATATATTGAGTATAGCACAAAGGAAACGTTTGTCAACGGTTTTTTTCGGATACCGTGTGAAAAACCGCACGCAGTTCCGCGCCCTTATTCGGAAAAGAAGCGTTTCTCCGCTTCCGCGCAAAGATAATGATACACCGGAAGATGCAGTTCCTGCACTTTATACGTCTCCGTTTCCGGAACGCGGATTGTAATGTCGCAGATCCGGAGAAGACTGGACTCTCCTTGTCCCGTCAGGGCCAGCGTGGTAAGTCCGAGCGCCTTTGCCACGCGGGCGGCATAGACGACGTTTTTTGAATTGCCCGAGGTCGAGATGCCGACAAATACATCCTCCGGCTTCGCATAGCCGTACACCAGCTGGGCATAGACGAGCGCCGGCTCCACATCGTTGGCAAAGGCGCTCAGCACCTCCGCCTGCGCCGGGAGCGAAACGGCGGGAAGGCCCCCCTGCAGGCGGTCCGCGATCCATTCGCCGTCTTCCCCGCTGTTTTTGAGCGTTTCGCGGATTTCTTCCGGAACCGGCCGTTTTAAGAGAAAACCTTTCATCAGTTCGCCGACGATATGCCCGCAGTCGGCCGCGCTGCCTCCGTTTCCGCATAAAAGCAGCTTTCCGCCTTTCCGAAAGGCGCTTACGATGCTTTCAAGCGCGCCGTCAAGCGCGGCTTCGCAGCTCTTAAGAGCGGGATACCGTAAAAAAAGTTCCTTTTTGTCCATTTGTTGTCCACCTTTCGTGATATGATGCCAGCATTTGTTTCATGCCCTCAAATTACGCCATCGCGGCGGCAATGGCCGCGTAGTCCCCGATTTTCTCTCCGAGAGCAGCCGGCAGAATCCTGCAGACCGCCGCGGAGAGCGGAAGCGCCTCTTTGCGGATGACAGCTTCCATTTCCTCCCGGAGCAGCGACTCCGCCCGCGAAAAGATGCTGCCGATCACGATCGCTTCCGGATTCAGGATATCGATCAGAATCGCGAGACCCGCTCCAAGGCGTCTTCCGCATACCCGGTAGGCCTCAAGCGCGGTCGGATCGCCCTGATACGCATAGTCGGCAAGCAGCCTGGCCGTGATTTCAGGAAGCGCCTCCGGCGTCCTGCAGAAAGGCGCCGGCCGACCCTGCTGAATCCGTTCCATGGCGAGATCTGGCGAAGCCCGCCGCCGCTGCAGAAGCCTTCAAAGGAACCGGCCTTTCCATAGCCGACAGGGCCGGATTCGAGAAGCCGGATATGACCGACCTCGCCGGCGTTTCCGTTCGTCCCGCTGTACAGCTGGCCGTTCAGAATCAGTCCGGCCCCGAGGCCGGTGCCGAACGTCAGAAAGATCAGGTTGGACAGGCCGCGCCCCGCGCCGAACTTCCATTCCGCAAGGGCGCAGGCATTGGCGTCGTTGCGAAGACGGACCGGAACCTGAAACCGCCTCATAAGCCTTTCAGCAATCGGCACATCGTCCCAGCCCGGCAGGTTGGGCGGCGAGAGAATCCGTCCTGTTTCTTCATTCAAAGGCCCGCCGCAGCTGATGCCGATGGCCTGAATGGAAGAAATTCCTTTGGCCCGAACGGACGAAATTTCTTTGGCCTGAACGGAAGAAAACCCTTCGATGATCTCTTCGATTTTGGCAAGCGTCGGCGCGGACGGTCCCGTCGGAAAGGCGGTCCGGTCCCGCAGGGTTCCCTGCGAATCCGCCGTGACAACGGCGCACTTGGTTCCGCCGATATCAATTCCAATATACATGGCTTTCCTTTCTACCAGCATATTTATGCACATGGCATACCCTTCAGCCGGCAATTCCCATGCGCGGGGCTTTCCTTTCTACCAGCAAAGCACTTCGTGTCCTGTTTCGGTCACGAGCACCATAATTTCCCACTGCGCCGAGGGCTTTCCGTCTTCGGTAAAAACGGTCCAGTTGTCCTCTTCGTCCACGTAGATGTCGGCCCGTCCCATGTTGACCATCGGCTCGATCGTAAAAACCATGCCCGGCGCCATGATCATTTCCTCCCCGCGCTTTGCGACATAGCTGACCCACGGGTCCTCGTGAAACCGCAGTCCAATGCCGTGGCCGCCGATCTCGCGGACCACGCTGTAGCCGTTCTGTTTCGCGAAATCGTTCACGGCCTGTCCGACGTCGCCGAGACAGCCCCACGGCCGTACCTGCTCCAGCCCTTTTTTCATGCACTCTCTCGTAATCTCCACGAGGCGCCTGTCGGGGGCGCTCACGTCGCCGATCAGAAACATCCGCGACGAGTCGGAGAAAAAGCCCTTGTAGCACGTCGAAGCGTCGACGTTTACGATATCGCCGCTCTGAAGGAACTGCCCGTCAGAGGGGATGCCGTGGCAAACGACATTGTTCACCGATGTGCAGACGCTTTTAGGATAGCCTTCAAAGCCAAGCGGAGCGGGCGTCCCGCCCATCTGCGCTGTTTTTTCGTAGACCATCCGGTCGATTTACGCCGTTGCCATGCCTTCGCGGATGAGCGCCCCGACGTAATCCAGCACGGCAATGTTGATTTTGCTGCTCTCGCGCATTCCCGCAATCTGCTCCGGCGTTTTGATCATCGAATGGTCGGGTACGATATGGCCTTCCTCCCGCAGCTTCTCCAACTTTTCGTCAAATGCCTGATGACAAGCCTTATATTTCCTGCGGCTTCCGCACCAGCACGGATCGTTCCTTCCGAGTTTCATACATTTTCCTCCCTGATTTCCGCTCTTATTATGAAAGCAGCGGAGCGAAAAGTCAAGCCCGCGGACGGAGGAAAACTTTTCTGATGAGACTATGAGTATGAATATTGTTTTTCCTGATTCCCGGCGAATCATCATAGAGGAATCAATGGACCCCGGCGCCTTCTTTCGGAAAGGAATTCGTTCCTGAATTCAAAAAGCCTGAAATCCACTGTCATAAGAATACGCCGCGGATTTCAGGCTTCTTGTTTTCATCCCTGTCATACGATGCCAAAAATGCAGAGACTCCAGACGCCGTGAGTACGCTTACTTCACCGCAATCATCAGTTCTTTTTCGCCCAGGCCCTCGCAGGTCACGCGCAGCGTGGCTACGCCAGGCTCATATCCGGCGCGCAGGATGGCAAGGGCGCGTCCGCGGTTGGTGGTGCAATTTCCCGAAACATAGCTTTCTTCCGTGACAGGCGCCGCAGAACCGAAACCTGCGAGGGACGCCGCCCCTTCTGCGCCCGCAGAAAGCGCGAGCCGCGCGTCCGGTACCCGCCGCTCTTTTTCATCCACCGCTTCAATCTCCACATAAGCGAGGCTGTGGCCGTCCGCTATCATGTCGCTCCGGTCGGCTGTCAGTCGAATACCAGCAGGCTCTCCCGCCGTCTCAAGGCGATCCCGGGAAACTTCCCGGCCGTCCCGGCAGCTCACCGCCGTCAGCTCGCCCGGCTCATACGTAAGCTCAAACACGAAGGAAAGAGGAAGATCCTCCACGGCCCGCGCTTCTCCCTGTTTTTTCCGACCCAGGGATTTCCCGTTTACAAACAACTCCACTTCGTCCGCCCTGCTAAAGACTACCACGCGCACCGGCTTTCCTTCCCATCCGGCATGGCTCCAGTTCCTACGGCACGCCGTAAAGCCCCAGCGGCTCAAGAACTCTTTCTTCCCGAAATCCGAAGGTTCATAGGAGAAGAGGGCGGTCGCCTCGCTGCCAAATACGATGCGCCGGTATTCTCCTTGCGGAAGGATCTGCCCGTTGATGTCAATGTCCGCATCGTTTGCCAGACGGTAAGGATAGGCAGACGCAAGGGAAGAAAGCGGCAGCTCCCTGCCCTCCGCGTCCGGATCCGCAAAGAAGGATTTTCCGATGCCGGCCTCGCCGATATAATCCACTGCCGTCCAGGTAAAATCGCCAATCACATAAGGCAGCGACTCCACCATCGGCCAGCGTTTCCCGATTTCTTTCGGAAAATTCTCCGAACCCAGAATCACCCGCTCCGGATACATCGCATGGTCCAGCGGATATTTGTCTTCCAGATAATTATAGCCGACAATGTCGAGTCCGTTCGTAAACGGCTCCGACACTTCCTCCCAGGTGATATCCTGCGTCCCGGCATCCGCGTTTTGCAGCTGAAAACTCCCTCCTGCCTGCTTCTTCATCTTTTTAACATTCTCCTGCATTAAAACGTCGTCTATGCCGCTCCAATAAGAGCAGATGGCGTTGCTCACGGGCCGGCTGACATCCAGCGCCTTTACGGCCATGGCCAGTTCGGTCGCCAAGGTGTAGCCGTGGTTTAAGCCGCCCCTTTCCGGAATCTCATTGCCGGTAGACCAGAGGATAATGGACGGGTGGCTTCTGTCGCGGCGCACGAACGCCTCAAGGTCCGCCCTCCAGTCCGCCTCGAAAAACTGGTTATAGTCGCCCGGCTGCTTGGCAGTCCCCCAGGCATCGAACGCTTCCGCAAAAACATACATGCCCAGACGGTCGCAGACCTCGAGCAGTTCCTTAGACGGCGGATTGTGCGTCGTACGCAGCGCGTTAAAGCCCACTTCCTTCATCTTTTTAACACGCCGCATCTCCGCATCGTACAGGGAGACGGCCCCCAAAAGGCCGTTATCATGGTGCACGCAGCCGCCTTTCAGTTTCACGGTCTTCCCGTTGACCGTCAGGCCATGGCGAACATCGGCAGATACCATGCGGATGCCAAACAGAGCGCTGTCCTCGTCCACGGACTGCTCTTCGCTCTCCACCAGATGGGTCTTAAAAACGCCCAGATCCGTCGCCTTCGCGCGGAGCCGGTACAAGGACGGAGATTCCACACTCCAAAGGCAAGGCGCGTCCACCGTCAGGGCGATGTGGGCGTTCTGACGTTTCCCCGCGTCCACCTGAATCTTCGCCCGGCGCGTCAGACAGGCCTTGCCGCTATCCTCCTTTTCCAGTGTAACTTCCACAAGGACAACATGATCCTCGCCGGTTGCATTCTCCACCGCCACTTCCGTCTCTACATACGCGCAGTCCGCGCTCCCATCATCTTTATAATCGATGGTCTTCGTATAGCCGTAGATTCCGTCCTGCGGGATATGGATGGACGGTCCGTGTGCGAGCTCCACGCTCCGGAAAATTCCCGCGCCGGAATACCAACGGCAGTTGGGCTGCATACTTGGGTTTGTCGTGACGACCACCCGGTTTTCCTGCCCGAAATAGATATAAGGAGTGATATCCACGGAAAAGGGCGTATATCCATAGTGGTGCAGCGCCGCTTTGCCTCCGTTCACCTCCACGGTCGCGTTCATCATCACCCCGTCGAAGAGCAGAAACACCCGCTCGCCCTCCCATTCCCGGGGGATGGAAAGCGCCTTCCTGTAGTGCGCGACGCCCGCGTTATAATACCCGCTCGCGCTGCCCGCCGGCGCTTCAGCCGATACCGCGTTCTCAATCATGTAATCGTGAGGCAGGTTAAGGGTACGATACCCCTCCTGCTGCGGACCGATTGGGGCATTGCCCCTCTTAAAGCCCCAGTCCCGGTCGATGTTCGTCTTTTTCATGGCGAAATTCCTTCCTTCACAAGTCAGCCCCGCGCCGCCTTCGCGGCGTGAAACCTCTGTGCACATGATAGCGCACCCCAGTGCATTCTGCAACCAGTTTTTTCACTCGTAAATTCCCAAAGGGGCTGTGAAAAAAGTCCCATCCCCCACTTCACCATACGGACAGCAAATAAATGTTGCAACTTATCCCTTTTGCGCGTATAATCATCG
>CAYUPA010000081.1:0-7384 GCA_964446565.1 uncultured Lachnospiraceae bacterium | reverse complement strand
CTGCAGATGATCCTCCGTGATCTGCAGCATCCGCCCGCCGCGGATCACATAGATGCGGCTGTCACCGAGATGCACGGCAAGGCCGCGGTTCCCGTGAAGGAACAG
Source organism: uncultured Lachnospiraceae bacterium (assembly GCA_964446565.1). Lineage (GTDB taxonomy): Bacteria > Bacillota > Clostridia > Lachnospirales > Bianqueaceae > CAYUPA01. The sequence goes on along the minus strand of CAYUPA010000081.1, from coordinate 7,279 downwards.
TCCGGCAAAGGACGCCTGTACAACCTCGGCGCCAACGGCCTTCTTGTATTCCTTCATCTTGCGGTTGGTCTCGACGAGAAAATCCCAGATGCGGTTCTTGTCGATCTTCATCTCCTCGGCCATGGAACTTTGCAGCCTCTGCAATCGCTGCATCGCGACCGCCGCCGGGAAAACCTCCTCGGTCGTGACGTTCTCGCCGCCGCTCACCTGTCCGTCGCAGACGCCGTAAACCTGAAAATCCGCATGGGTCACCTTGCTGATGCTGGACCTCTCCTCCGTCCCGGAGGTCAGATACCGGCCGTTTACATACACATTATCAAGATTCTGTTCCTGTCCCGCGATCGAAATCGCATAGGCGGAAATATGCAGCTCTTCCCCCATCTTCTTTGGCACCACCTTATTCGTCTATTTGCTCAAGCCTCAATGTCATTATATAACACTTTTCTTTAGAGTTCAATCCATTCTTGCAAAAAATAAGAAAAGATTCGGAGCGCGGGACACCCCGTCCGGCGCAGAAAGACCTGCGGGACGCTCAATAGGTCGTAATCTCAATCGTCTGAATGACGACATCCTCTTTCGGCTTGTTCTCCTGTACTTCCGTCTGATCCGGATCATCGATAATGGCCGCCGTGTATTCCAGTTCAGAATACACCGGAACCTGGGAAATCGCGTCCGCGACATCCATCCCGGAGATAACCTGTCCGAACACCGTATGGGCATACTGCGTGCCGGAAAAAGCCTCCTTATACACCGCGCCGACCTGCTGGTCCAGCCAGATCGCGCCGCCGTATTTCTCGTAGCGCTCGAGCTTCTCCTTCGGAATCTTCAGAGAGGAATCCACCTTCTCGTTTCCGCTGCGGGCGCGGGATACGTCCTTCTCTTCGTCCGTTACGATAAAGAACTGGCTCCCGTTGGTGTTGGCCTTTCCGGTATTCGCCATGCAGAGCGCGCCCCGGTACGGCGAGAGATACTCCACGACCTCGTCTTCAAAATAGCCGTCCCAGATGCTGGTCCCGCCGGTTCCGGTTCCGGTCGGATCGCCGCTCTGGATCATAAAATCCGCAATGACGCGGTGGAACAGCAGTCCGTCGTAGTACCCTTCCTTCGCGTGGGTGATAAAGTTTTCGACCGCCTTCGGCGCTTCCTCTTCGAAGAACCGGACTGTGATATCTCCGTAATTGGTATGTATGACCGCGATCGTATCGCCCTTCTTCGGGTTTTGAAACTGTTTGTCGAATTTATCAGGCGCGCATCCCGTCATCTGCAGGACGCAGAGCAGAAACGCAAATAGAAGACAGAACTTTTTTTTCATTCGCTTATCCCTTCCTTTTCATGGCATCCGGCCGCCTCCATGAAGCGATCAAGAGCCGCATAGCCTTCTTCGGTATTCTTGAAGACGCCCGCGCACTCCAAAACCTCGGAGAACTTTCGTCCCACCTCCGCGGTGAGCAGCCGGGCCGCCTGTTCGCCGCCAACCGTCCCGTAGTCCCGCTGCATTGTCCGGATCCAGTCCTCATGCTTGGAAAGCGCCTCCCGCTGCTCCTCCGTGTAGTCGGACAGCTTCCTGTCCCCGGTCAGAATGGCGGCGATCCACCGAAGCTCCTTCTCGAGCCGTCCCGGCAGAACCGCGAGGCCCATGACTTCGATCAGACCGATGTTTTCCTTTTTGATGTGGTGCAGATGCGGATGCGGATGGAAAATGCCGTCCGGATACTCTTTGCTCGTCCGGTTGTTCCGCAGCACAAGGTCGAGCTCATATTCGCCCTTCCCGTTGAACCGCGCGATCGGCGTAACGGCGTTATGCGGCGTTGACACCCCGTTTTCCTCCGTAAAGGCGTAGATGCCGACCGTCTCGTCAGTGTACGCCTCCCATGACTTCAAAATGGATTCCGCGAACCGGATCATTTCCTCGCGGTCCCGGCCCGCAAGACGGATGCCCGCCATCTGCCAGTGAATCAGACCGACCGAAACCCCGGGATAGTCCGGATGCGCAAAGCGTTTGCGGATGGAGGCCTTTTCCATCGGGAAGACATGACGGCCTCCCTGATAATGCTCATGGTTCAGGATGGAACCGCCGACGACCGGAAGGCCCGCGTTGGATCCCATGAAATAATGCGGCAGCGTTTCAATGAACGCGAAGAGACGGCGGAAGGTATCCACGCTGATCTTCATCGGCACGTGCTCTTCCTTGAGGAGAATACAGTGTTCATTGTAATACACATACGGCGAATACTGCAAATACCAGTTCTCGCCGTTAAGACGCATTGGAATCTGGCGCAGATTCTGCCGCGCCGGATGGTCCAGCCGTCCGGCATAGCCTACGTTCTCCGCGCAAAGCATACATTTCGGGTAGGCGGAGGACTTCAGATATTTCAGCTTCGCGATTTCCCGCGGGTCCTTTTCCGGCTTGGACAGGTTGACCGTGATTTCAAGATCGCCGTACGGGGTCGGCGCGAGCCAGTACAGGTTCTTCGCGACCCGCTCCGTCATGATGTAATGGCTCGAACGCGCCTGATGATAGAAAAATTCGGAGGCCGCCCGCGGACTCTCCTTATACTGGTCCCAGAACATGCGCACGGTTTCGGAGGGACGCGGCATGAAAAGCCCCATGATCCTGGCGTCCATCAGGTCCCGCTGCGTGACCGTATCCTCCTCGATCAGACCCTGCTCACAGCAGTAGTCCAGAATCCCGCTCAGAATCGGCTCCGGCGAGTCCGAAGGGCACTTTTCGCGCATGGACAAAAAGGCGGCCTCGACCGGCCTGCCGCCAGGCAGCGTTTCATAAGGCTCTTTCAGCTTCAAAAGGTCGAGCAGAAGATTCCGGCTGTATATGGCGTCCGTCTCTTCAATCAACCGGTGCTCCATAGCGAAAGCGACAAGCTCCTCCACCGCGTACGTGATCTCCGTTTTCATTATGATCGGCTCCTTTTTCCCTGTTCTTTCCTGTTTATTTTCCTGTTATTTTCCTGTTTATTTCCTTGTTTATTTTCCTGCTTTTTCCTGTTTATTTTCCGGTTTCTTCAAAAATAACCTTAAGCACGGCGCTCAGTCCGTCCTTGGCATGGGCGGCGCTCATGGCCTTCCGGTACTCCTCGCGGCGCTGCCACGTATCCTGAACCGCCGCGAGCAGGCTTTCCGTAGTAAGTTCTTCCTGCGGAAGAACGCAGCTGTACCCTTTTTTTCTGAAGGAGTCCGCATTCAGAATCTGATCGCCGCGGCTTGTGGAAAGCGGCAGCGGAATCAGAATATGCGGAATCGCAAGGCTCAGAATTTCCGCAAGCGTATTCGCGCCGGCCCGGCTGATGATCAAATCCGAGGCCGCGTACAGGTCCGCGAGTTCCGCTTCCACATATTCAAACTGCTTATAGCCGGGCTTATTCTGCAGCGAGGCGTCGTACTTTCCCCTGCCGCAGAGATGCGCGACCTGAAATTCTTCGGTCAGCCTGTCAAGCGCCGCGCGCACCGCTTCGTTGATCGCTTCCGCGCCAAGGCTGCCCCCGGTAACGAGGATCACCGGCTTATCCGCGGAAAAGCCGCAAAGTCTGTATCCCGCTTCCCGGCTTCCTGTAAGAAGCATTTCACGAATCGGCGTTCCCGTGTACACGGCCTTTTTTCCGCCGAGCTTCTCCGCCGTCTCCTCGAAATTCGTGCAGATTCTGCTCGCAAAAGGCATGGCCAGCCGGTTCGCAAGTCCCGGCGTCATATCGCACTCGTGAATGACGCAGCGGATGCCCAGCACGCGCGAGGCCATCACCACGGGGACGCTTACGAAGCCGCCCTTGGAAAATACGATGTCCGGCTTCCATCTGCGCAGAATCGAAAGCGACTGCGCGAAACCCCTTAGGACGCGAAACGGATCGCTCAGGTTCTTAATGCTGAAATACCGGCGGAACTTGCCGGAGGAAATCGCGGAATACGGAATATTCATTTCCGTAATGAGCGACCTCTCGATGCCGTCGTAGCTGCCGATATAGCGCACCTCGTAGCCCGCTTCCTGAAGCCGGGGAATCAGCGCCATATTGGGGGATACGTGGCCGGCCGTGCCGCCTCCGGTTAATACGATCTTTTTTCCCATACGTCTCCTCCCGCAGAACGCACTTGTCCCGTTTGTTCCGCGAATTCCATATCTCCCGCGAAACTCTCCGGTCCGCTCGTTCCGCGAATTTCATATCTCCCGCGAAATTCTTCGGCCTGTTCGTTCTGCGTATCATCGTTTTCTCACCGCGTTTTTAATAAAGCGTACAGTTCCCGTTTTGACATTCCGCGCTCCATGGCGACGCGCTTCATCGCTTCCTTTTCGGGAAGCGATGCGTAAAGCGCCATATGCTCCTCCACCGTAAGCTCCTCAAAGCGCTTTTTCCGCCGGTCCGCAATTTTCTCCTCGCTTACGCCTTCAAGAAGCAGCACAAATTCGCCTTTCGGCTCCGTCTCCGCAAAAAAGGCGCGGTGGCCGTCGATCGTATCGTCCCGAAGCTCTTCGAAACGCTTGGTAAGTTCCCGCGCGACCATCAGACGGCGCTCTCCTCCCAGTACGGACCCCATGAGATCAAGCGTTTTCAGGAGGCGGTGCGGCGCTTCGTAGAAAATCACGGTTCGCGTTTCCTCCCGCAGGCTCTCATACAGCACGGTCTGTTCCTTTTTTTCAGGCGGAGGAAATCCTTCAAAGATAAAACGCCGGCAGGGAAGGCCCGACAGCGCGACCGCCGTTACGAACGCGCAGGCGCCCGGCATCACAGTAACCGGAATGCCTTCCTCATGGCAGAGCTGCACGAGGACCCTGCCCGGATCGGAAATGGCCGGCATACCCGCGTCGCTTACGAGCGCGATATGCGCGCCTTCCCGCATCCTCTGGACGAGTTCGCCGCCGCGCTCCCGCTCGTTGTGCTGATGATAGCTGATGAGCGGCGTCTCGATCTCATAATAATTCAACAGCTTCTTCGTATGCCGTGTGTCCTCCGCCGCGATGCAGTCCGCCTCTTTCAGCGTTTGCAGGACTCGCAGCGTAATATCCGCGAGGTTCCCGATGGGCGTCGCGCAGACCGACAGACGGCCGCTCATCGGAAGCCGCCTTCCTCCGTTTCCGGTCCGGCGGCGCGGAAACCGGCATGGGCCAATCCGGCGAAACCGAATCCGGTTTTGCCAAATCCGGCTCTGCTAAATTCGGCTTTGCCAAATCCGGCTCTGACCAATCCGGCTTTGCCAAATCCGGCTTTGCCGGATGCGGAAAACAATCGGTGATTCATAGGGTCTCCTTCGCCTTACAGCCTGTTAAGCAGCCGGAAAACGGCGGATTCCCTGACCGTCACGGCCTCCCTGGGACACAGCTCCTGACAGCAAAAACAGCGGATACACCGCTTATAGTCCGCCTTCGGCCCGCGGTCGGTCATCGTAATCGCCTTGGCGGGGCAGTGATTTTTACAGATTCCGCAGCGCACGCACTTTGTTTCGTCAAAACGCACCTTCGCCCGGGCAACGCGGGAAATGCTGTCCGCAAGCCAGTTTGGCAGATGAAGGCGCAGCAAATCGCTCTGAATGTGATCCGGAAGCCGATAATCCGGGATGAAAAACGCGGCAGGGTCTTCCCCGCAGGTTATAACCTCGTCCGGATCGAGAAGGCCGCGGGATACCGCCCTGCGCAGCGTCGGCACAAGTTCGGCGCCGAGCCCGATCATCCGGCAGGCGACAAGGTCCAGCGCGTGCGGACTGGGAGAGGCGAGGACCGCGCCGATATCCCTCGGCGTGCCGGCCGTCGGCCCGTTGCCTTCCATGCCGGTCACGGCATCCATAAACGACAGCGCCGGTTTCGCCGCGAGGCAGATATCGAGAAGCACATCGGCAAAATCGTCCTCCTTCGGCATTCGCACATGGTAATCCGCCTTGACCGTTCCCGGAATGGTCCCGAACATGTTCTTGACCGCCCCGGTATAGGTCATCATCGTATGCGTTTTCAGCTTGCAGGCCGAAACCACGTAATCCGCGTCCCGAAGCATCGCCGTCATCGTGAGACGCTTCATATACCTTCCCTCCGGGTTGTCCGTCTCGAACACGTCCGTGTTTTCATTTAGGAGAAGGCCGGCCTCCTCGGCCATCTTCTGGTATCCCGTCGTCCGATAGACGGAGTGCAGCGCCGCGCTGTTGAAAAGGCCGCCCGGGCTGTCGCCGATCACCACCCTGGCTCCGTACTCCTGAAGAAGCTCCGCGAGCGCGCGGGCAAAGGCCGGATGCGTCGTCGCGTGTTCCTCTGCTTTTTTCCCCGTGATCAGATTCACCTTGATGAGCACGCGGCTCCCTTTGGGAATATAGGCTTCGAACCCGCCGATGTTCCGGACCGCGGCCCGAAGCGCCGCCTTAAGAGGTTCTATCTCATAGGTCCCGCACCTTGCGATGCTTACACGCTGCTCCAAATTTCTCAACCTCCAGCTGTTTTATCCGCCTTGTCAAATCCGTCGCCGGCTGTTCCATCCGCTTTATTAAATCCGTCTCCGGCTGTTTCATCCGCTTTGTCATATCCATCTCCGGCTGTTCCATCCGCTTTATCAAATCCGTCTCCGGTCGTTTCATCCGCACTCTCAAGTCCGTAAATCCGCCCGATTTCCGCGCTGTACTGCCCCGGCGCGTCGTAAAGGATCAGGGGCGGCTGCACACGCAGCTCCGCGCCGCCGTTTCGTACCGCCTCGATCAGCACCAGACTCGGCTCCTTATCAATAAACGAATGAACCATGCGCAGCCGCTTCGGCTCGAGGCGGACCCTTCGCAGTTCCGCCATGATCTCGGCAAGCCTTGAGGGCCTGTGCACCATGTAGAACCGTCCGTGGAATTTGAGAGCGAACGAGGCGGCCTCCGCGACATCCGCAAGGGTGCAGAAAATCTCATGCCGCGCGGCGTTCACCGTTTCGTTCCGGTTCGCAAGCCCGGACGGCGCCTTTATGTACGGAGGATTGGCCGTCACAACATCCATCGAGGACGGAGGAAAAATCGAACGGATTTCCCGGAGATCGCCGGCAAGGATTCGGATGGAATCCGTAAGACGGTTATACGCCACGCTGCGCCGGGCCATATCCGCCATCTCGTCCATAAGTTCCAGCCCGGTATAGAAAGCGCTCCCGCAGCGGGCCTGCATCAGAATGGGAATGATGCCGGTGCCTGTGCCAAGGTCCAGCACCCTCTCTCCGGGACCGGCCCTTGCAAAATCCGCGAGCAGCACCGCATCGATTCCGAAACGGAAGCGATCCGGCCTCTGCAGAATCCGATACCCCTTCCGGCCAAGATCGTCCAACCG
>CAYUPA010000080.1:0-7400 GCA_964446565.1 uncultured Lachnospiraceae bacterium | reverse complement strand
AAATGGCAAGCTTATCGTTGGAGCACATTTACAAAAGATACCCGAACGGGTTCGAGGCAGTAAAAGATTTCAACCTTCAAATCGAAGACAAAGAGTTTATCATTTTCGTAGGCCCGTCGGGATGCGGCAAGTCCACTACGCTGCGCATGATCGCCGGCCTTGAGGAAATTTCGGAAGGCACCTTGAAAATCGGCGACCGCGTGGTAAACGATGTGGAGCCGAAAGACAGGGATATCGCCATGGTGTTCCAGAACTACGCTCTGTATCCGCATATGACCGTGTACGACAACATGGCGTTCGGCCTGAAGCTGAGGAAGGTTCCGAAGGATCAGATCGACAAAATGGTAAAAGAAGCTGCTAAGATCCTCGACCTTGATAAATTGCTGGATCGCAAGCCGAAGGCTCTTTCCGGCGGACAAAGACAGCGTGTCGCCATGGGACGTGCTATCGTTCGTGAGCCGAAGGTCTTCCTGATGGACGAGCCGCTGTCCAACCTGGACGCGAAGCTGCGTGTGCAGATGCGTGTCGAGATCGCGAAGCTGCACCAGAGACTGAAAGCGACGATCATCTATGTAACGCACGATCAGGTCGAGGCTATGACGCTGGGTACCCGTATCGTCGTTATGAAGGACGGCATCATGCAGCAGGTCGATTCTCCGGTCAAGCTGTACAACGAGCCGTGCAACCTGTTTGTCGCAGGCTTCATCGGTTCTCCGCAGATGAACTTCATCGAGTCGGTCGCGCAGCAGGAAGGCAACACGGTCTATCTTTCCTTTGCCGGACAGAAGGTTAAGCTTCCTCCTGAAAAGGGTAAGAAGGTCGTCGACGGCGGCTATATCGGCAAGGAAGTCATCATGGGCATCCGTCCTGAGGATATTCATGGCACAGAGGCCGCGATTGCGCAGTTCCCCGACGATGTCGTCGTCGCGGACGTCAACGTAACCGAGCTTCTTGGCGCGGACATGCATCTGTATCTGCTGATCGGCGAGAACGACGTCGTTGCGACGATCAACGCGCGGAATCAGATCAAGGCCGGCGACCGTCTGAAGATGGCCATGGACCCGAGCCGGATTCACGTTTTCGACAAGGAAACGGAACTGACGATTACCAACTGAGAATTCTCCCGTTTACGAAACAAACGAACCGCAGAGAGGGCGAAGAACAAAAAAATGTCTTCGCCCCCTTTATTTTTCTGTATTTATGCGGTATAATAAACCAGTCTATACCTTTTGACAGCAAAACGGACGGGGAGTGTGCATGATGATATCGAATCAGATTTTGCAGAATACGATCGATGGCCTGAAGGGGATTACCAAGCGCGACATTACGGTAATGGACGTCGAGGGCAGCGTGCTTGCTACGACGGAGGACATCGAGATCGGTTCGCTGGTCGCGGCGATTCCCGATCTGATCAATTCCAAGGCGGAAAGCATGCTGATACAGGGGTATCAGTATTTTAAGGTTTTTGACGAGCATACGGTGGAATACGTCGTCGCGATCCGGGGCGAGGACGAGGATGTTTATAAAATCGGCAAGATTACGTCCTTCCAGATTCAGAATCTTCTCGTTGCCTACAAGGAGCGCTTCGACAAGGACAATTTTATCAAGAACCTTCTGCTCGACAACATGCTGCTGGTCGATATTTATACGCGGGCGAAGAAGCTGCATATCGAAAATAATGTGGAGCGGATGGTTTTCCTGATCGAGACCTTTAACGACAAGGATACGAATTCCGCGCTGATGGATGTTCTCAAGAATCTCTTTCCCGGCAAGATGCAGGATTTTATCACGGCCGTCGATGAAAACAGCATCATTCTGGTCAAGGATGTGAGCGATACCTCCGATGAGGAGTCCTGCGAGAAGATCGCGGAGTCGATCGTCGATACGCTGAATTCGGAAACCTTAAGCCGCGTGCGCGTCGCGCTGGGGTCTGTGGTCAGCGATCTGAAGGATATCTCGCGTTCTTATAAGGAAGCGAAGATCGCGCTTGAGGTCGGCAAGATTTTCTACGAAGAAAAAATGATCGTAAGCTACAGCAGGCTCGGCATCGGCCGCCTGATCTATCAGCTTCCGATCTCGCTGTGCCGGATGTATATTGAGGAAATTTTCCATAACATACGGATCAGCGAGTTCGATGAGGAAACACTGAATACGATAAATAAGTTTTTTGAGAATAGTCTGAACGTATCGGAGACGTCAAGACAGCTCTACATTCACCGCAACACGCTGGTGTACCGCCTGGATAAGCTGCAGAAAATCACGGGCCTTGATATCCGGGTTTTTGAAGACGCGATCACCTTTAAGATCGCCCTGATGGTGACAAAATACATGGACTACATGGAACAGAACGAATATTGAGCCACGGACAGAATACGGGGGAATCGTTTTGATTGAACTCAAACATGTTACGAAAATCTATGAAGGAAGTGTGACAGGCATCGAAGACATGACGCTTTCCGTCGACGACGGCGAATTTGTTTTTCTGGTCGGCGAAAGCGGGTCCGGCAAGAGTACGCTGCTTAAACTTTTAATGAAGGAGATCGATCCGACCGAAGGCTCCATCTATATCGCCGGCAGGGACGTAACCCATCTCCGCCGCCGGAAGATCGCGGAGCTGCGCCGCAGCATGGGTGTTGTATTTCAGGATTTCCGCCTGCTTCCCAAGAAGACGATCTACGAAAATGTTTCGTTTGCCCTGGAGGTTACGGAGGAGTCAAGCCGGAGGATTCGCCGGCTTGTTCCGAACGCCTTGAATCTGGTGGGTCTCGCGCACAAGTCAAAATTCATGCCGAGCGAGGTGTCGGGCGGCGAGCAGCAGCGGACCGCGATCGCGAGGGCGATCGTCAATAATCCGGCGCTTCTCCTTGCGGACGAGCCGACGGGCAATCTGGACCCGAAGAATTCAATGGAAATCATGCAGCTGTTCGATCATATCAATCAGCGCGGAACGACCGTCGTGATTGCGACGCACGATCAGACCATCGTGGATGCGATGCGCAAGCGCGTCATTCATCTGGAGCAGGGCGTTATTGTGCGTGACGAGGAGGGAGGCTACGAGGATGCGAATTAGAACGATTCGGAACTGCATTAAGGACGGCGTTCACAGTATTGTTCGAAACGGCCTCATGTCCGTCGCCTCGATCGGAACAATTTCCGCCTGCCTCTTTATTCTGGGGCTGACCTACTGCATCGTCATCAATGTGCAGCAGTTTACAAGGAATCTGGATTCTTCCATGGGAATCGTCGCCTTTCTGGACGCCGGGGTCACGGACGAACAGGCGCAGCAGCTTACGGACGAGCTGTCCTCGCGCGAGGAGGTTAAGTCCGCGGAATATATATCGCCAGAGAGAGCGTGGGAGGAATTTAAGGACGAGCTGCAGGTGGGTTCCAATTATAATAACGAACTGCTTGAAGAGCTGGACGCGGACAACCCCCTCAGCAACTCGGCCAACATTGAAATCTACCTGAACAACGCGGCCGCGCAGGCTCCTCTGGTCAGCGAACTGGAGCAGAACCCGATGATCCGCGTGGTGCGGTATTCGCAGAGAGCGGCGGATATGATGTCGTCGTTTGCGAAGCTTACCACCTATGTCGGGCTGGCGTTGATTCTTGTTCTGATGCTGATCGCAATCCTTCTGATCGCGAATACGATCAAGCTGTCCGTCTATATCCGGCGGTACGAGATCAATATCATGAAATATATCGGAGCGAAAGATTCCTTCATCCGGCTGCCTTTTGTCGTGGAGGGCATGCTGATCGGTTTTTTGGGAGTTTTTATCCCGACGGGGTTGATTTATTTCGGGTATTATTATATAATTAAAATTATTAACGAGAAGTTCATATCTATGAGCTATTTATTAACATTTGTGAGCGTCAATGACATAATGCGGAACCTGATTCCGATCTTTCTGATCTTAGGCGTACTGGTGGGTATGATCGGCAGTCTCGTTTCCATTCGAAAACATCTGAAAGTGTAAAAGCGTAAAAGAGTAAAAGTGTAAACGTGTAAACGTGTATAAGAGTAAAAGCGTAAACGTGTAAAATGTAAACGACAGGAGGCTTTTTTATGCATAAAGGACGGCTTGTCAGACTTTTTACGGGAATCCTGTCCGCCGCGTTCATTGCGGGCGCTGTCTCTCCGGTTCTGGCGGACGACGAATCCGATCTTGAGACGCTGTGGGACCAGCAGTCGGAGATTCAGCAGGAACAGGTGCAGACGAATACGAAGCTCGCCGAGGTTGAGGCCAAGGTCAACAACGCCATGCAGACGATCGAGCAGCTGGATATGGAAATTACCGCCGCGGAGGCGGCCGTTGCCGAGCTGGATGAGGAGATCGCGGACAATCTGACGCTTCTCGAACAGACGAAAGCGGAACTTGCGCAGGCGGAAGCGGACGAGGCCATCTGGTACGAAAAGCTGAAGGCCCGTATACAGACCATGTACGAAGCGGGCGATACAAACTATCTGGAGGTTCTTCTGCAGGCGCAGAGTATAGCGGACCTGTTCAGCAAGGTTGAATACGGGCGGGACCTCGCGCAGTATGATCAGGAGATCATGGAAAATCTGACGCGGAGCCGGCAGACGGTGGAAGCCAAGCAGCCGGAAGTGGAAAAGGAAGAGGCGCTTTTAGAGGAGAATCGGAATCTGGAACAGACCAAGAAGGAAGAGCTTAACACCGCCAAGGAGAAGAAAGATAAGGAGCTTCAGTCTCTGCGCGAAGACGCGGAGGCGCTCGCTCTGTATGAACAGAAGCTGCAGCAGATGGAGGAGGACGTAAGCCGCCAGATCGTACAGCTTCAGCAGGAGATCGAAGAGCGTAAAAAGAGAGAGGAAGCGGAGCGGCTGCGTCAGCAGCAGCTTGCGCAGCAACAACAGCAGCAGCAACAGCAACAGCAGCAACAGCAGCAGAGCAGCCAGACCGCGGATTCCGGCACCGCGCAGCAGACGGTTTCGTCTTCCGGCGGCGGCATGATCTGGCCGCTGCCCGGATATTCGTCCCTTTCACAGTACTTTGGACAGGGCGGCCACCGCGGCATCGATATCCCGGCGCCGTCGGGAACGCCGATTCTTGCCGCGGCGGGCGGCACGGTCATTAAGGCCGAGTCGAACGGAAGCTATGGAAATTATGTCGCTTTGCTGCACGATAACGGCATCGTAACATTATATGCGCATGCAAGCGCGCTTTGCGTATCGGTCGGGCAAACGGTCAGCGCCGGCACGACGATCGCGCTGGTCGGCTCCACGGGCAATTCCACGGGCAACCATCTGCATTTAGAGGTTCAGATTAACGGCGCTCTGTACAATCCGCTGAATTATGTATCGCCGTAATTTTGCGGGCATGGCGGCGGGCGGACAGAAAGATAGAGATAGATAGAAAATAAGTGAAAGACGTTTTTTTCGGGTGATAGGAGGCAACGATGAGGAACGGACGCAAGGCCGGACGGGGCGGGCTGTTTTTGGCGGCGCTTTTGCTGATCATGAGCATACAGCCTGTTTTTGCGGAAGATGAATCGGATCTGAAGAGTCTTCAGAGCCAGCAGAACGAAGTCGGTACGAAACAGACGGAGAATCAGGAAAGGCTGGAAGCGGCGAAGAAGAAGGTGGATGCGGCGATCGAGGCGACCGGGAAGCTGGATCAGAAGATCACGGAGACCGAGCTTGCGCTCCAGAACATTGACGGGCAGATTGAAAGGAATCAGGCTGTTCTGGACCAGACGAAGAAGGACCTCGAATCCGCCAGGGAAGAAGAACAGTACTGGTATGAGGAGCTGAAACAGCGAATCCAGCTGATGTACGAAAGCGGAACCGCAAGCTATCTGGAAGTTCTTCTGCAGACGGAAAGCATCTCCGACCTGTTCAGCAAGCTGGAATATTCGAGACAGCTTGCGCAAAAAGACCGCGAGACTCTCGAGAATTATACGGCAAGCCGGGAGAGCGTGGAGGAGAAAAAGGCGACGATTGAAGACGCGGAACAGCGCCTTGAGGAGAACCGCGGCCGGCAGGAAGAGAAAAAAGTCGAGCTTCAGAACGCGAAGGAACAGAAAGAGAAAGAGCTCGCCGTTTTCCGGAGCGACGCCGATACCCGTGCCGTATACCAGCAGTATTTAGAGGATCTGGAAAAGCAGATTCAGCAGCAGATTGCGGATACGGAAGCGCAAATTCAGCAGCGGAAAGATGAAGAGGCGCGGGAAGCGGAAGAGCAAAGGCTCAGGGAAGAGCGGGAACGCGCAGAAGCGGTGCAAAAGGCGAAAGAAGAGGCGGAACGCGCCGAATCGGAACGCAGGGCAAAGGAAGAATCGGAGCGGGCGGAGTCGGAACGAAGAGAGCAGGAGAGCTTTGGTTCCATGCAGGACAGTGCGGATTCGGCGTTAAGCCGCCCGGGGTCCGATGAGGCAGGCTCGCAGCAGTCCGGCGCGGGCGAAGAGAGCAACCCGGAACAAGGCGGTTCGTCCGGCGCATCGGATCAGAATACGTCCGAGTCTTCTGCGCCGGATTCGACGGAGCCCGGTTCCTCTGCGGAAGACAGCGCCGGGACTTCCTCAGGCGTCCCGGAATCAGCAGGACAGGATTCGAGCGCATCGGATTCGGAAAGCGCGGCGGACCCGGAACCCAGTGAACCCGAGCAGGACGCGCCCGCGGATTCTTCCGGCGGAGGCGGGCTGCTGTGGCCCCTTCCGGGATATACTTCAATTTCCGACGGCTTCTATTACCGGATCAGCCCGATCACAGGACAGCAGGAATTTCACGGAGGAATTGATATTCCGGCCCCGTACGGCACCGCGATTCAAGCGTCGGCCGGAGGCACCGTGATTACGGCGGGCATGAATATCAGCTATGGGAACTACGTCATGATTTCCCATGGGAACGGCCTCGTAACTCTGTATGCCCACGCCAGCTCCCTGAATGTGGCGGCGGGTCAGACAGTGAACGCCGGCGATGTGATCGCCTTCGTGGGTTCGACCGGAGATTCAACCGGCAATCATCTTCACTTCGAGGTTCGTGTGAACGGCGTTCAGCAGCAGCCGCTGAATTATGTATAAACGATTCGATACTGAGAGAAAATTCGACTTCAATCTGCCGCCCTTGACGGATTGAAGCGAATTTTTTTGTAGCGATACGCTTTGCGGCGCGCTTTTTCAGGCAATGTGCTTTGGGGCGATAATCCTGCGGGGAGGAAGAGACAGCGCGGAATTCTCGAAGCGGAGCAGGGCAGGCGGATTCGTAAGGCACATTCGTATAGGGGAGAGCGGAAAGATATGGCGGACGAACGGGAGATCATGACGGAAGAGCAGGAGACCGCGGCGAAAGAGCAGGCGACTGGGATGCAAGAGCAGGAGACCGCGGCGAAAGAGCGGAAGACCGGGACGCAGGAGCAGGAGACTGCGGAGAAAGAGCAGGA
>CAYUPA010000079.1:0-7408 GCA_964446565.1 uncultured Lachnospiraceae bacterium | reverse complement strand
TACGGGATTTTATATACGTTTATTCGTTTATTCGCTTATTCGCTTACTCGCTTATTTACTCATCTTTAAGTTTCTCTCTATTTTCAAGTCTCTATAAACTCCTTAAATCTCCTACTCTTTTTGAATCTCCTTCTATCTCCTTGAATTTTTCTTCATCCATTCCCAATTCTTCAGTTTACTGCATCGCTTCCCGAAACACCGGCATCCGCCTCTTTGCTCTGCCGTTTTCGCAGCCGCAGCAGTAGGATGGCGGTTACGACGAGCACCGCCGCTGCCAGCGCCCACGGCAGAATACGGGTGACAACGCCTTTTCCCGGCATGACGGGCGTCTTTGGCTGAATCATGCCCTCCTCGCTTACGGCCCGCACCGGGAAGTTTTCCCCGTCCGGATCGTCAAGGCAGAACCAGCCGTCGACGCGGCCGTATAAAACGCTCACATAGCCCCAGGTGAGGCCGTTTTCGTCCACAAAAATGGAGTCGATGTAACTTTTTACGCCGTCCTCTCCTGTAAGGCTTTCGACGATCCGGTTCTCCTTCTCCGTTGACATGCTTTGCAGAATATTCGGCGCGCCGGGATACTCGTAGAAATTCACCGCCGCGTCGCCGCCCTCGTAGTCCGCGAACTCGCCGCCGTACGGTTTGATCTGCGCTTTGTACTCCTCCTCAAACGAGATATGATCATACATCAGCGTTAAATCCGACAGAGGAACCCAGCCCACAATCTCCTTGTTTTCTTCCCATGCGGAGACACAGCCCCAGTCCTTCCAGAGATAATAGACACGGTAAATCCCTGAATTTTCATATTGTTTTACTACTTCACTGCCGTCGGGAGCGTTCCAGAGAGTGATGAAGCCGTCCTTCCCATTCGCCCGATAATTCCGGTTTTCGTAAGTACATTCACTGGCGTGCCGCGTATAGAAACTGTTGTCGGGTTCCCAGACCACGTCCGCCTTTACGGAAGGGTTCAGGCACAGCGCCAGAACAAGAACAAACAGGCAGACAAATAACCGTTTCGTTTTCACGTAATGAGCCTCCCTATTTCTTTTTCCGCAGCCACAGAAGCAGGATAACGGTAACGACGACCGCCACGATCACCAGAATCACGGCAATATTGTCCCTGATCGCATCGCCAACAGCCTCCGCCGGCGAGATGACGTCCGCATGGACCGTCTTTGGCAAAGACAAGGCAAGGACCATCAAAATCATTGTCAGAAGCGTCTTCATCAGAATTCCTCCCACAACAATCTGGCTGATATTCCTCCTACAACAATCTGGCTGATATCCCTGATTCAAAATTTCCCTCTACAGCAACAGATTCAAAACATAACCCACGCCATAAGAAAAAATGTTGGCGGCCGCCGAAAACAGAAGCGGATGTTTCATTTGCCGCAGGCAAGCCGCATAGCAGCGCCATTCCACGAGCACCGCCGCAAACTCCAGAACAAGTGTCACAGGGGCGTTTGGCCATCCTAAGGCATAGACGGCGGTGTGGTGCAGCAGTACCACAGGCGGGTTGGTGAGGCAGTTGGCAATGGCCACGACGGACAGATTCCGCTTTCCCCTAAGCCCGCGGCCAAGGGCGAAGGCAAGCTCGAGCGCAAGCGTGAGGAGAAGGGAAACGGCGAGGGCCTTTATCACCCTGCCACCTTCTTTTCCAGAGCGGGCCACAGCAGCATCAAGGACGTAAGCGCGGCCAGCGCGCGGGTCCACGGCGCCGCTAACAGACCGGGCAGGCCGAGGGCGCCTGGAAGATACCCCAGAAACAGGCCGAAGGTAAGGAGTCCGAAAGTAAACCCTTTGGCCCCCGGCATCACCCGCGCCGCCTCCCACAGCGTTACCGGCATGGTCATGTTGAAGAAAAACACGGCCAGCGTCCCCGGAAGAGGCAGGGCGGAGGCCAGATACAGCGCCGCGGCAACCATAAGAGAGCCAGCCGCCGCCTTGCGGGGCCCTGCCGCATCCATGAGAAATCCTCCCGCCGCTTTTCCCAGCGCAAGTGCCAGCATGAGAGCGAGAGCCCACTGCCCCTCTCCCTTCCATGAAAACGTCTGGTTCATGCCCATGTAAGAGCGCAGTACAACCACCAGAAACAAAGGAACGAGCCGTGCGCAGCCCGCCGGCGCCGCAAGATTGAAAGGGGCGTTGCCCGAACGGAACGAAGGTCCGTACCGGCGGCGGCAGCACAAGAGTATCGCCGCCGCAAAAATCAGCAGCCCCGCCGGCCCTGTCCACAGGGCGGGAACGCGGCTCTTCCCCCACAAGGTGCCAAGAAACAATCCCGCCGCCCCCGGCGCGACAAACACGCCCAGAGCCGACGATTTTTTGCGGCTGCCGTTCAGCACATCGATGCCGCCGCCGAGGTGAAAGAGGGCGTTGCCAACCCCGGCTGTCACGGCGGCGGGCATGGGGACCTGCATCAGGTAGGCCAGCGCCGTAAGAAGACAGCCGACAGCGGAAACAGCGCCGTTCCGGTCCAGACGGTCAGCCAGCAGGCCCAGGGGCATTTGCAAAGCAAAAGCGCAGAAGTTGTACACTAACAGGCACAGCGCCATATCGGGACTTGCCGCAAGAATACGGAACAGCAGAAACGCGCAGCTGAGATCGACCCAGAAATGGCCGGCGCTGTAAAGAGCCAGTAACCGTTTGTTCATCGCGTCACCTCCGCGGGCGTTTTGTTCATCGCGTCGCCTCTGCGAGCGTTTTGCTCATCACGTCACCTCCGCGAATGTTTTGTTCATTGCGTCGCCTCCGCGGACGTTTTGCTCATCGCATCACCTCCGCGAATGTTCTTGTCCCTGAAAGTGTACAATCCTTTTTCCGCAGGCGATCTTCAGCCTTTCATGCGGCGATCTTCAGACCTTCATGCAGTGATCTCCACCGTCCGCGCAATCGTCGTTATATCGAAGCACACGTTTTCGCCGTCCCATCGGAAATCCGTCTCTTTCCCGTCTATTTTTACCGACGAAACAGGCTGCGTAAAGGGCAGTCCGATGGAAGCAAGGCTCAGCGTTCCTTCCGCTATTTCCAAACGGAAGCTGCTTTTTTCGATGCTGACGGATCCCCATGACGCGGCGACGCTCCATATACAGCGGAACGCGTCGGTTTGATAAGGATGAAATCCGATATGATGACGCGGCATATCAAAGTCAAACCCGGAGAGCAGCGGTACAAGGGCATAGCTTGCCATGGAACGGGCGTAGTTGCTTCCACATTCAAACTCATTCCACGGATTTCTCTTTTCCCCGTCGAACCGGCTGCGCACCGCAGCGACAACCCGGATTCCATCCTCGACCATCCCCTGCGAGCAGAGCAGCCCGGCGAACGAATACTCAAAGCCCGTCATGGTTTCTTCGCTGTACGGCACAGTAATTTTCGGTTTTTTCGCTCCCTCGGGATACACGCAGATGACCGATCCCGCCTCGTCCTCAAGCGAGAAAATCCGCCACGGGTTGGTAAGACCGCGCATCGACGGCTTAAAATTATTTTTCATCATGCTGGCAAGCGCCGTTTTGGTCTGTTCCTCGTCGTAGATGCGGCCCAGTCCGAGGATGTCGGCATGCCACTGCGCCAGCATCTGATCCAGCAGCGAACCTTCGCCGACCTGATATTTGATTTCGTGAACCTCGCTGTTCCAGTACCGGTCCGAAGCCTGATACCGCGCCGGGACTGTCTCGTCCGCGACATCAATTTTCTGGATAAAGTAGGAGCCGTTAAACAGGTTCTCCTTCGTCCACTGGTAACCCTTCACGAACAGCCCGCGGTACTCATCCGCGGCAGGATCGCCCAGAAAATCCGCCATTTCCGCCGCGGCCTTGAGCGCCGCCAGATACATTCCTTCAAGCCACGAAGACGGCCCGAACAGTTCCATATCCAGCGTATGGTGCTGCCGCCCTTCCAGAACCCCGTCGTGATCGCGGTCCCAGCCGTCGTAGTTCTTCTCGCTCCAGGCGTATTCCAGAACTTTTTTAATCGTTGGCCATTGCTCTTTCAGCCACTCGTTGTCCCCGGAGATTTTCCACTCGCGGTAGCTTTTTATGACACAGCCCATCTGCCCGTCCACACAGGCGCGGAAATCCGTCATTTTTCTGCCGAGCGGCAGCTGAAGGCGAAAGCCGGTTCTCCCGTTCTCATCCGTACTGTAGCGAAACTCCGCCTCGCGGATTGAGCGTTCCAGTTCCGGGAACAGGAAGCAAAGCGCGTAGGCGTAGTTCCAAACATGCTGGCAGGTGCCTTCGCACGAGCCGGCCGTTTCGCTTGTCCCCTCCCAGCCGTAAAAAGTTCCGTCTTCGAGGCGCCACACCGTAGCCGATTTCAGCACAGACAGGTTTGCGGCCGCCGCGTCAATCACCGGCTCCGGCAGCGTGGAACCGTACAGCGTCCGGCGGAATTTCTGCGTGCGCTCAAACAGCGTATCCCAGTTGGAAAGCGCGTAGTCGGCGCTGTCTAATGAGTTTTGAAAAACCGTCGCATAGTAATTCTTCCAGATTTGATCGCGGAACGGGGCCTCGTCTGACGGGTTCCAGTCGTTGCGGTTGTTCGGAATGTTCCAGGTCAGGATAAACCGGACGCGCCGCGTTTCCTTCGGGGCAAGCGTAAGATCGGCGGCCACCGTACCGGTATCAAACCCTCCGTCGCTGTCATACTGCCGGTTTGACAGCCCCTCCAAACTGGAAAATTCGTTCCAGAACGATACGATCGCGTCCTGCCACCCGCCCCGGTACCAGTAGGGCTGAATCAGAGCGCTGTCGCTGTCCGTTGCGACCGACAGATCGCCATAGCCGACCTCCGCGGGGTCCGCGCCGCTGTTGCAGAGCATCAAAATATTGCGGCCATTTCGGGTCTCTACGCGATTTCTGGACTTTTCAAACGGATTCGCAACGGAGAAGGCGATCTGATACTGAACCGGCGCCTCTGTCGTGTTGCAGACCTCGATTTCAAAGAAAGCGCCCGGAATGCCGGAGTTTTTCGCATCGTGCGGAATCAGCGGGTTAAACGCGGTCATTTTGACAGAGCCGGGAAAGGACGCGTCCCGGAACGTCAGCTCGGCCACCGGAAATTCGCCGTTAAATTCCTGATTTCGAAAATGCGGAAAGCCGCACATTTTTTCAGACCGCGGGCCGAACCCGTAGGCCTTGTGCGAGGCGGACTGCGTGTACTGCCCCATGAAGTCCTTTCTGAGATCTCCGTTCAAAACGGCCGCCGTCACACGGCCGTCCTGTATCGCTTTGATCGCAAAGTGAGAATAGCCGTTCACACTGCCTTTCGACGGACGGTTGAAGATTTCCCAGTCCAGCAGGCGTCCATCGCCGCCCAGCCCTACGGAGCCGGTTCCGATTCCGCCCAACGGAAAGGAAATTTCCTTTAACTTACTGCCAGCGTATTTCATTGCTATCCCTCCTGGTAAAATTTTCTGTGATGCTCTCACTATAACATTCCCGTCCGTCCGTGTCAACAGACGCGGAATCGGTTACGCATCAAAAGACTGTGTTTTTTCATCGCAGGCATGAAGCCGCTTTTCATCGCAGGCATGGAGCCGCTTTTTCATCGCAGACATAGAGACGCTTTTGCATTGCAGACACGAAGCCGCTTTTCATTGCGGACACGGGACCTGTTTTCGTCTGCTTATTCCCGCACATTCCGCCGCAGAAAATAGATCGCAACCGAGGAAAGCGCCACGGCGCATCCTACGATCAGAACCAGAATCTGCTTATCGGTGAATTCGATTGCAAGAAAACGGAAGCGGACCGGATGCAGAAGCTCCACCAGTTCGCGGCCGATCGTGACGCCGAGGAAGGCGCCCAGATTCGCCATTGTAGAATAAAACCCAAGAAATACCGTCTGATTCTTCTCCGGAATATTGATATAGGGCACATTCGCAAAGGCAAGGTTGATGCCGACCGCAAGCACAAACGCGTAGACCAGCGTGAGCGGATACAGCCAGGCGACCGAGCCGCGCGTAATCAGCCCCAGCAGGATGTAATGAGGCGCATACAAAATGATCGCCGCGTTGAGCGTTTTTAACCAGGAGAAGCGGCCAAGAATCCGTGTCCATACCGGCGTCAGAAACAGCAGAATCGGCACATTCAGAAAATTGACCAGCGTAATAAACGAATAACTGACATTCAGATTTTTGAGAAGATATACAGTGTAGTAGGAGCCCGGAATATTGGCCGCAAGGTTCCATACGAAAACGATGCCGATCGTGCGGAGGTATTTTTTCTCACGGAACGGACTGATGATAAGGTCGCGGACCGTAAAGCGCTTCCCTGTCCGGGAATACGGATACTCCTTCATTTGTGTGAGGCAGACTATATCGAGGCAGGCTATAATAAACGCGAGAACGCGCAGTATGGTAAGGCCGGTCAGCTCGCTGCCATGGGCCTTGAACAGGTCCACAACCGCGCTGCCCGCGAGGTTAAACAGGGCGACCAGAATTCCGTTCGTCATGGACTGCAGCGAAAAGAAGCGCATTCGCAGATTCTGCGGCAGGAACTGGATGTGCCAGATGCCGAATCCCGGCGCCGCCATGGCGGACAGAAACTGCACCAGCAGCACGCCGAAGCCGAACAGCGTCAGGCGAAACTGTCTGGTGATGTCAAAATAAGGAATCAGTCCGATAAAGACGATGTTGAAGAAGAACATCGCGCAGCGAAGTCCGATCAGAAGCCGCTTTCGCTGTGAAAAGCGTTCCAGCATGAGGGGCGCTATGCACTGCAGAAGGTTGACCGCGAACGTGATCATGCTCATCAGGCCGATGAAGCCGTCGTCCGCGCCCAGAAGGAGCATGAGACCGGTATAAAAGTTGCCGCCTACCAGATTCGCCACCAGATTGTTCGTATATCCGAAGGCCAGATACCAGGCGCGGTTTTTGCTTTGTTCGTCTTGTCCTCCGAAATACCAGCCGTCCAGAAAGAATTCACTGATATGACGGCGGATGTTCTGAAGCGGATGCGGACTCAGGGTTGCGGACTGGTCATTGATGCGGGTGCGCCGTTTAAGCATGGCGTTTCCTCCTGCTGGATGAGCTGATAAGAGTCTTGTTTCTCCGCCCGTCGGAGGGCAGACAAAGCGGCATCTGAAAACATCCTCATTATAGAAAACCGCCGCAAAAAGTCAATAGGGATTCCGCATTTTGCCCCGCATCGGTTTTCAGGGTTTTCAGGTTTTCAGGTTTTCAGGTTTTCAGGTTTTCAGGTTTTCAGATTTTCAGATTTACAGATTTTCAGATTTTCAGGGTTTTCAGCAATAGGGATGTTCCGCCTGTATGAACGCCTGACAGGAGGGAATTTTTTGCCTGATCCGCTCGGCAACAAGCCGCGCCGCGTCCTCATCCTTCATTTTCGTGTTCACCGGAACGCATAAATCGAAGAACAGCGTAATGCCGTTTCCGCTGTTCTCCATTCTGAAG